>JAXGWL010000001.1:0-26740 GCA_040773345.1 Lactobacillus sp.
GATTTTAAAAAACGTCTGATGTGATTCATAACGACAAGACAAAGAAAGCTACTTTCTCAAGCAGCTTCAAATAAATTATTTACTTTCCGACTTTTTGACATAGTAGCCAACCCCACGACGCGTCATAATCAGGTTCGGCTTGCTGGGGTTGTCCTCGATTTTTTCACGCAGGCGCCGGACAGTTACGTCGACGGTGCGGACATCCCCAAAGTAGTCATAGCCCCAGACGGTCTGCAGCAAGTGCTCCCGCGTCATGACCTGACCAATGTGCTGCGCCAAGTAGTGCAGCAATTCGAATTCACGGTGGGTCAGTTCGATCTTGCTGCCGTTTTTCTCAACCATATAAGCGTCCGGCATGATCACCAGGTTGCCGATCGTGATGTTTTTGTTGGCATCGTCGGCTTGGGCTTGTTCGTTTAAGTTGCTACGCCGCAGGTTATCCTTGACGCGGGCAACCAGTTCCCGGTTAGAAAATGGCTTGGTCACGTAGTCATCGGCCCCCATCTCTAGACCCAGCACCTTGTCAATTTCGGTATCCTTGGCGGTCACCATGATAATTGGGAAGTCGTGTGTTTTCCGCACTTCCCGCGCAACTTCCAAGCCATCTTTTTTAGGCAGCATTAAATCCAGAATCATTAGATCTGGTTGATATTCTTCAACTTTAGCAATTGCTTCTTCACCATCATAGGCAGTGTCGACGTCAAAGTCCTCTTTGTTGAGGTTAAATTTGATGATGTCGGAAATTGGTTTTTCATCATCAACTACTAAAATCTTTTGCGGCATTCAGCATGCCTCCTTTTGTACTACTATTATACTTAAATTAGGTGTCATCACAAAAAATCCGTGTTTTTTGGCAAAAAAGTGTTGCATTATCTCAAATTGGTGTCATAATAACATCTGTTGGTTGATTAAGGAGCCACTTGGATGGTTAGCTCAGCTGGCAGAGCAACGGACTCTTAATCCGTGGGTCGAGGGTTCGATCCCCTCACCATCCACTAGCGAAAGAAGCACTCGGGCGAGTGCTTCTTTTTTTGTATTCTTTAAATTTTTCTTTAGGCAAGCGTCATAATTTTTGCCTCAGTACTTTTTCAGGTAAAATATAGGTATCGAATGTAAAGAATGAAAGGGACATCAATTGGCTACTAAAAAACATTATCAAAGACAGCATTCACGCGGCAACGCCCTGCGCAGACTTTCAATTGGTCTGATGTCAGCAATCGCTGGGGGTACCGCCGTACTCTATGAAGTTGAAAAAAAGGCGATGAAACGAGTTAAGCAAGCCTCAGGCTCAGGCGACAAGAGCATGCGCGTCATCCTGCAAGACGATGACGGCCATATCGTTTTGACCAACCTCTTCCGGGGCAATGTTGGCCAGACGATCCCTCTGCACTTAGACCTGCCAACCGATTGGGAAATCAAGGCTGGCCAAGTTGTGCCAGACACCTACACTTTCCACAAGGACGGCAACAGTGACTTAGTCGTCAAGGTCCAGCACCTAGTGACTAGCGGGACTGAAAACAAGACGATCCACCGGACGATCACCATTGAAAAACCAGGTGGCCATACTGAGACCAAGCTGCAGTCAGTCACCTTTGAACGTGATATTTACACCAATCACGCCCGCGAAAAGACAACTTATGGCAAGTGGGATGCTAGTTCAAAAGAGTTGCCTGCTTTTGAGGCACCAACAATCACTGGCTATCACCCAGACAAAAAGGTAGCACCTGTCGAAGTCACTCCTGACAGCAATGACTTAACCGATACTATTAAATACTTAGCTGACTAGCAGCTAGTCCCTGGCCTTGGCCAGGGCTTTTTTTATAGTTTCCTATTGAAAAAAAGCGTGATAAAGTTTTTAATTAAAATTAAATAAAAGAATTATGGGAGGCTTTCAAAAATGATGTGGATCTTTTTGATCATAATCGTGATTGCGATTGTGGTCTATGTCATTCAAAACCACAACAACAAGAAAAAGCTGGCCGCAAGACGCGCCAATGTGACGCGTTCAGAGGACGTGGTCACAATTATTGCCAAGTTAACCAGCAAAGATAAAAGCAGCGTTTTAAGCATGGGCAATAAAGGCCAGCTGTTTTACAACAAGTACAAAGACGGCAAAGAGGAAATTCCGGGCGGCAGCCAGAATTTCACGATTTACTTGTCTGCTGACAACAAAGTGACCCTGCTGACCATGCTAGCTGATGGCAGTCAAGACTTTGGCGAGGTTGACCCAGCAGCAGCCAAACAATTCTTGGGCGTCTTCAAAGAAGCCGGCGGCCACGTCACTAACAAGTGCCACTACATCGAATTAAACGAAGACGACATCACCGACCTGAAGTTGGCAAGCAAGGACATTCCTGGCCACTTCTACTTTTACATTGAGGAAGTTACCCCTGGCCAAAACCGCGTCTTCTTTTCACCAGATAAAAACTCAACTGCTTACCACTTAGTTGACCTAGTACCCATCAACGATGACGGCTCCAGCAAATTGCACCGGATTAACATGACTCTGCAAGATGAAAAAGGGCAGACTTTTTCGATTTACACCGCCCTGGCACAAAGCGAAATCGAAGATATCAAGAAAAACTACTTAGAAAAGAAATAAAAAGCCGAACTATTCATGAGTCCATTGGTAATAATGGGCTCTTTTTTGTGTCGTTTTTAAAAATTGGGGTTTATTTTCAGCTGCTTTTCTCCTAAACTAGAAACAATTATTTCTATACGAATTAAGGAGGAGCAAGTGAAGTTTTTAGACAAGACTTTTCAATTAAGTCAAAACAAAACAAGCGTCAAGACTGAACTGACGGCGGCCGTAACCACCTTCGTCAGCCTGTCCTACATTTTGTTTGTGAACCCAAACATTCTGCATGCTGCCGGCATCGACAAGGGCGCAGCCTTCACGGTCACCGCTTTGGCCACCGCCATCGGTTGCTTTATCATGGGCCTGGTCGCCAACTACCCAATCGCTTTAGCACCGACATTGGGGTCGGGCGCCTTTTTTGCCTACAACGTCTGCGTCGGCATGCACGTCAACTGGGCAACTGCGCTAGCTGCCGTGCTGATTGCCTCTGTCCTGTTTATTATCATTACCGTTTTAAAATTGAGAGAAAAAGTGGTCGATGCCATTCCGCAAGATCTGAAATACGCGATTGCGGCAGGGATCGGCCTTTTTATTGCCTTCATTGGCCTGCAGAATGGAAAGTTGATCGTCAACAGTCCTTCCTCCCTAGTCACTTTAGGCAAGTTCAACAATCCCGACGTCTGGATCACCTTATTTGGTTTAATCCTGACGGCAATTTTAATGGCCAAAAAAGTACCAGGTTCAATCTTTATCGGCATGGTCATCACGGCCATCTTTGGTGTGGCCATTGGCCGCATCCCCTTGCCACACCAATTTGTCGCAGCGCCACCAAGCGTTGCACCAACTTTTGGCAAGGCCATTTTCCACTTAAAAGACATCAACACGGTTCAACTCTGGATGGTCGTCTTGACCTTCCTGCTGGTCACCTTCTTTGATACGGCCGGCACGCTGATCGGCATGACTCAACAGGCTGGTTTAGTGGACAAAGACGGCAACATCCCCCGCATCGGCCAGGCCTTTTTAGCCGACTCGACCGCCATGGTCGAAGGGGCCGTGCTAGGTACTGCGCCACTAGGCACGTCTGTTGAATCCTCGGCCGGCATTGCCATGGGTGGCCGCACCGGCTTAACCGCGCTTTTTATCGGCATCTTCTTTTTAATTGCGCTCGTCTTCAGCCCACTACTGGCGGTAGTACCAACGACGGTCACCGCACCAGCCTTGATCATCGTGGGCGTGCTCATGGCCAGCAACTTGGCCAAGATCAAATGGAGCGATTTTCCAACCGCCTTGCCGGCCTTTTTAACGGTGGTCGGCATGCCACTCACCTATTCTATTTCCGACGGTCTGGCCCTGGGCATGATCGCCTATCCGCTGACCATGTTAGCTGCCAAACGCTACGACAAGGTCACACCGGTAATGTATGTTCTTTTAGTCGTCTTTGTTATTTTCTTTTTAATTACTAATCTGTAAAAAGCACAAACAAAAAAAGACCCCACTGGGGGCCCTTTTTTGTAGAAGCTATTTCAGGTATGCTTGGGCTACATCTCGCAAGCTGTTGATGTAGCCATAGTAAGTCGCTAAGCTGACCCATTCGTTGATGGCGTGTGCCGTCTTGTTGCCGGGGCCAAAGACCGCCATGCTGAAGTGATCATTGCCTTTAACCAGTTCGGAAGCATCGGTACCAAAGGCAACGCCCTGGACGTTGACTTTCCGGCCTAGGTCTTTTTCGGCAACCTGGTGCAAAGTCTTGATGAAGGCAGTGTCTGGTGAGGTGACGACTGGAATTTTGTCGCCTAAAACGGTCAAAGACAGCTTGGCGCCGTCCTCTTGGTTGACCTGGGCAATCATGTCTTTAATGTGTTGCCAGATCTCTTTGTTAGTAACTTCTGGAATGGTTCTAACCTTAGCAAACAGCTCGGCGTAGTCGGCAACAGCATTCAGCTGCCCGCCGCCGTCAATTTTGGTGACCACCGTAACAGTCTTGCCAAGGTATTGGTTAGCGACGTCTTTGATAGAAGCGTAATAGTCTTTTTGCAAGTTGTAGTAGTGGATCAAGGGCGCAATGGCGTCAAAACCTAACTGTGGCATAGAACTGTGGGCCGTTTTGCCCTGGGAAGCAACTTTGTAAGTGATGGAGCCTTTGTGGGCAAAGTCGATTTGCGCATCTGACGGCTCGCCGATAATAATGGCGTCGATGTCTTTGACTAAGTCCTTTTTGACCAAGGTCTGGGCACCCTGCATGTGGTTTTGCTGGGAAGTTTCCTCGGCGACGGTCGCAATAAATTCTAGCGTGCCGTTCAATTCCACTTTAGAATCAGCCAACTGGATGAATGCTAAGACTTCGGCAGCCAGACCGGCCTTCATATCAGTCGTGCCCCGACCGTAGATCTTGTCGCCTGCAACTTCGCCAGCTAGAGGCTTGTGGTTCCATTCGGCTAAGTTGCCAATAGCAACCGTGTCCTGGTGACCTTCAAAAGCCAAAACTGGGCCGTGACCGTTGCCAATTTTAGCAAGCAAGTCGTGCCGGCCCGGCTCAACCTCAATCCTTTGGGTCTTGATGTTATGGGCCGCAAAGGTCTTTTCCAAAAATTCCGTCACTTTATCTTCATGACCACCGGCAGAATCAATTGCCAGCAGCTGTTTTAAAAATGCAAGTTCAGCAGATTTATCCATAGTGAAAACCTCTTTTTTAGAATTAAATATGCATTAACAAAATACCGACGAGGTACGAAACAATTAAGGCGATTAAGCCCGGCAAAAGAAAGGTATAGCGCTTAGTCGACCCGGTCGGGTCAATTTCCTCGCCAAACAGGATTGTTGGAATGGCTGGAATGCCGAAATTAAAGTTAACGGCCTGGACAATTGCCGCCATGAACAGTGGCGAGATGCCTAAGCTCAAGGCCACAGGAAAGATAATCGAAGAAGTAGCGGCCTGCGAAATGCAAAGCATGGAGACCAGCATAACGATCGGAATAATGACCCAACTGGCGTGAGAAAGCAGATTTCCAACCAGTGCTTTAACTAGTTTGACGTTTTGGGGATTGGTAAACAGCGTGCCACCTAGCCAACCCGGACCCATGACAACCAGAGCGGCGCCAAAAGCCGATTTAGTAATTTTAGCTGCAAAGACCTTGCGGTAATCGATGTGGGTAAAAGCCATGTTGATCGCAGCCGAAGCAAACATAAACAAGATGACTAACTGATCCGTCAGCAGGCGGACGGCCTTACCGTGCACCAGGAAGGTCGGACCAATTTGGGGACAAATGCCTAACAGCAGAATGGCGAAGATGCCTAACAGAAAAACTACAACTGACCACTTGGTTTTAGTTGAAAAGTCCTGGCCGGTTTTTTCCGCACCACCCTTAACTTCAGTTTTGGCATGAGAAATGAACTCGGAATCGCTGCCACCCTTAAAGTGCCAAAAAGTCATGACTAAGCTTAAAACCAACATGCTGATGATGGCCGTCGGCAAAACAATGCCCAAGTAGCGGTGCATCGACACACCATGACTGCCCAATAGCGAAATAATGAAAGCAGTTGAGGCAGCCGCCGGGCTGCAAAGCAGTGCAAACTGGGCGGCATGAACACTGGCTACTAACGGCCGTGCTGGTCTGATCTTAGCCTCTAACGCCGTCTCGGAGATCACCGGCTCAAGCGACAAGGTAATATTGCTAGTGCCAATCCCGAAAACGAAGACAAAGATAATCAAAGGTGACAAGAAAGTCACAAGCTTTGGCCAGCGTTTAATCAGTCGTTCGGCTAAATAAACGAGATAACCAAGGCCGCCTGTGACTTCTAAGACACCACCAGCGACGGCAATTGAAAGAATAATCAACACCGCATTGACAGCGATTTGACCCGGCTGGACGTGGAAAAAGAAAGCCATGATGGCGACGCCTAAAATTGACATGACGGCAGCACCTAGGGCACGGCCAATGCGCAGGCCCCAGACGATCAGCAAAACCATGATGATTAGTTCTGCCAAAAATTTAAGCACTTCAATCACCCCTCATACTTATTTTTGCTTTCACAATAGCACTATATGTGAATTTGTAAACTATTATATTAATGCTATATTAAAACAGCTTATTATGAGGAACGTTCGATTTATAGTATTTTATTAAAACTGTACCGATGTTTTTAATCCACACTTAATGAACAATAAAGCAAATGTTTGCTATTTCACTATCTTTTTAGGCACAAAAAAACCTCAGTAAAAACCGAGGATTTTTTTATAAATTAATTTTAAGCATAATCGGACAGTGATCACGCCGCTCGCCACTGTCAATCATGTCCGATGCCGTGACCTTATCTGCTAGGCGGTTAGAAACCAAGTAGTAGTCAATGCGCCAGCCTGAATTATTGGCCTTGGCACTGAGGACCCGCTGCGCCCACCAAGAATATTTGCCAGTCACTGGGCCATGGACTTTGCGGAAAGTATCAGTAAAACCGGCTTTTAGCAGTTCGCCAAAATCATGCCGTTCTTCATCGGTAAAACCCGCCGAGTGGTGGTTGTTAGCCGGGTGAGCCAAGTCGATTTCTTGATAAGCACAGTTAAAGTCACCACTGACAATCACCGGCTTTTTTTCATCCAAAGAATGCAGATAGGCAATAAAGGCCTGATCCCATTTTTGCCGGTCAGTTAGCCGCCGCAAGCCAGTGCCAGAGTTAGGCGTGTAGACCTGCACCAAATAGTAGTTTGGAAATTCCAAACAGATGATGCGGCCCTCTTCATCCATCGGCGCTGGCGCCCCAATCTTTGGATAGCTGGCTTTAGGCTGCAAGTCCTTTTTAAAAAGAAACATCGTGCCGGCATAACCCTTGCGCGCCGGTTCTTCCGAAGAGCGCCAAACATAGTCGTAGTCGGGAAAGCGTTCGGCCAAAATCTTGGCGTGCTTTTTAGTCGGACCAGTGGCCCGCAGCTTGGTCTCTTGAATGGCTAAGACATCAGGTTTTTCCCCCGCTAGTTTAGTAAGCACGGCCTGCGTCTGCTTGGCCCGTGTAGATGTACTAGTCAAAGCTGCGTTCAGCGAATCAATATTCCAAGAAATAAACAGCATTTATTTTACCCCCTGCCGCCATTTTACCAGCAGCTCTGCCAGCTGACTATAGTCGGTGATCGTATAGTCAGGCGCAATTTTGGGATCAGGCGCATTGTGACGGAAATTATACCAAACAGAGGTCAGCTCGTAGTTTCTGGCTCCCAAAATATCTGACGTCAACCCATCGCCAATCATCACAGATTTTTGGGGATCAAAACCAGACTCCTTAAAAAAGACATCGAAAATGCGGGGGTCAGGTTTGCTGAAGCCTGCCGCTTGCGAGGTCATGATGCAGCTAAAGTAGTCAGCGATACCAGCCAATTGCAAGCGCTGAATCTGCTCGGCCTCGTCGCCGTTAGACAAAACACCCAATTCGTAGCCCTGCTGCTTAGCAGTCTGCAAAACTTGGCGCACGCCCGGCAGCAGTTTGTGCGTCTGGCCCCAAAAGAAGTGAAACAAGCGATTGGCCTTATTGCCATCGATGCTGATACCCCATTCTCTTTGTGCAAAAACTGTAAAGCGGCGTTGAAAAAGCTGGTCGATCGTAATCTCATCTTTTTCTAGTTGCCGCCACAGTGACTGGTTGTAATCGTGATAATCTTTTTCGGCTTTTGGCGTCAGCGGCCAGTGCTCTTTGGCAAACAGTCTGGTCAACACGCTCTGTTCAGTGGCTGCAAAATCAATGAGCGTGTCGTCGACATCAAAAATTAGCTGCTGGTATAACACGTGCACCCGCCTCCTTTTTTAAAAGAAAAAGCTTCCTTTGCGGAAGCTTTAAAACAACTATTATCTGTTCAAACTATTCAGAAGACTCCATAAAGTCTTTCAGCTTCTTCGCCCGCGAAGGCTGCCGCAGCTTTTGCAGTGCCTTAGACTGGATCTGTCTGATCCGCTCCCGCGTGACGCCAAAGATATGACCGACCTCTTCCAAAGTCATCGGCTTGCCATTGTCGAGGCCAAAACGCAGCCGCAAGACAACTTCTTCCCGGTCAGTCAAAGTATCCAGCACGCCGTCCAGCTCACTTTTGAGAGCATCTGCTGAAGTTGCCCGTTCTGGGTCCATGGACTTCTCATCTTTAATAAAGTCAGACAGTTCCGAATCATCTTCATCGCCAACTGGCGTATCCAAAGAAATTGTGCCTTCTGTCTTGTGCTGAACGTGCCGGATTTCGGCCGCAGTCATGCCCATTTCGGCACCGATTTCCTCAGCAGTAGCCTCCCGGCCGGTATCTTCGGTGATCTGTTGCCGAATGCGCTTCAGCTTGTTGATAGTTTCGATCATGTGCACCGGAATTCTGATCGTCCTGGCCTGGTCAGCAATTGCCCGGGTAATTGCCTGCCGAATCCACCAAGTGGCGTAAGTCGAGAATTTGAAGCCCCTGGTGTAGTCGAACTTAGATACAGCCCGCATCAGGCCAATATTGCCTTCTTGAATTAAATCCAAAAATGACAGGCCCCGGTGGACATAGTGCTTGGCTACCGCTACGACCAACCGCAAGTTGGCCTGCGTTAATTCGTGCTTGGCCTCTTCGTCGCCTTCTTTAATACGCTTACCAAGTGCAACCTCTTCATCTGCCGTCAGCAGCTTGCTTTTGCCGGCTGCCTGCAGGTATAGGCGCACTGGGTTTTCCGTCAAAGCGGCCTCAGCCCGTAAATACTGTCGTCTACTCTTCTTGCTGGTCTCGTTTTTCTTCGTTGCCAATTCAGTATTCCTCCTTTTTGCTGCCTGCTTGCCATAATACATATCTATTGTAAGCCTTTTTGCTAAAAGGGTCGCAAATTAGCATAACCTTGTTATTATACACCAACAAAATTACATCGCAATAACAGTAATTTGGACGATATCTGGATTTTTGGACAATTCATCGATCAACTGGCTGTAAGTCATGCTGCGGGGCAATTTGACCGTATAAATGCTCGTATACAGCCGTTTAGACACATCCCGGGAATAATTATTGGCCTTGTAGCCATTGTGGTTAGCGCCAATTGCCTTGGCCTTAAAGTATTTATCCAGGTATTCAGTGGTGACTGGCCCGTTGTAGAACTTGATTTCAACCTTGCGAATTGGGTCAAAGGGCACGATTCG
The DNA here is from genome assembly GCA_040773345.1 of Lactobacillus sp. Taxonomy (GTDB): domain Bacteria; phylum Bacillota; class Bacilli; order Lactobacillales; family Lactobacillaceae; genus Lactobacillus. The sequence goes on from JAXGWL010000001.1 coordinate 9,707, forward strand.
GTGCAAAACCATTAAGTCCAAGATGACCAAGACTGCACCAATCAGGCCGATTTGGTAGTAGCCCATGCCGATCGTCAAGCCAATGGCAGCAGTCGTCCACAAGGAAGCTGCCGTGGTCAGACCAGAGACAAAGCGACGGGTGACGACAATCGTGCCGGCGCCTAAGAAACCAATCCCAGAAACGATCTGGGCCGTCAAACGGGTTGGGTCAGTGGACATCACCTTGCCAAAGCCGGGGTTATGAATGGCAAAAGCCATGAGCTGGTTGCAGACAACTAACTGGGTCAAGGACAAAACACAGGCCCCGACAGCCACCAGAATGTGCGTCCGCATGCCAGCTGGGTGGCTGTGCTGTTCCCGGTTGTAGCCGATCAAGCCAGCTACGACCGTCGATAATAAAATTCGAATAACGACATCTAGAGTTGAAACGTGTGGCATTACTTTCACCTATACCTTTAAAACAAAATCTAGGCGCACAGGATTGTGGTCAGAGTATTGATATTGAGTGTCGATATTGTGTGCGCTTGCTGCGACGTTGCCAGAAACGAAGAAGCCGTCGCAGACAGTTTGATAATTTACTTTAGGATCAAACGGAATATCCGGTGACCGGTCAGTCCCAACACTGTCGCGGTTATCGGCCATAACCATCGTGAAACCGGCTGGCAGCATGCTTTGATCAAGCATGTTGATCCAAGCTGGTACCTTTTCTTTATGGGCGAGCTTGTCCAGCATGTCTTTGCCAAAGGTGTGGTTAAAGTCGCCACCAACAATGACGTAGTTGCCGCGCTTATATTCCCTAGTCATGACTGAGAACAAAAGCTTAAGCTGGGCGTCGCGGATCTTGCCGCCCTTGTCATAAGCTGACATATGGCTGTTGATAAACAGCAATTCCTTGCCATTGACCACCGGAAAGCGCATGGCGACAAAGCAGCGGTCCAAGTCAACAAATTTGGCAATAAAGGCTGAACTGACCGGATACTGGCGCCGTTCAGCACTAATCATGCGGTACTTGCTCATGGAAAGCAGACCAGACTGCACCGCGCCGTGAGGATCGTTCAAAGGCCACATGAGGTATGATGAGTGAAAATTAAAAGCAAAGACGTGGTCGTAAGCACTAAAGTGCTTTTCAAATTGTTGCACTTGGTTAATAAAGTAGCTGCGTGTCGAGTGCGTGTCGATTTCCTGGAAAATCATGAAGTCAGCAGCTTGTTGGCCCACGGCCTGCATGGCACCGGTCGTGGCGGCCTGCACCGCTTGCTTGGAAATGCCTTTGCCACGGTGGCCGCGCAATGTGGTGCCATCCTTCAGCTCACCAGTATCCATGAAGAAATCAAAATCCTGGTTGTAGCAGCCAAAACCGATGTTCATTGTAACAGCCGTATATTGTTGGCCAGTTGTCAGCTCACCTTGTTGCTGGTTTTGTACGGGCAGCTTTTGGTGATCCGGAATCCGGTAGTAGTGCGCCTGCATATAAATGACATAGCCGATCAAAATCAACAAGAGCACGATGACCAGTGCTAAAAGGACCCAACCGACGATTGCCCCAATCTTCATTCCACTTCTCCTTTGCTTGTCTAGCTAATAGACAATACAATTTTCCATTATAGCAAAAACTACCACTATTACTGGTTAAAATTACAACTTACGGCTTTTGCTGGTGCCAAAAAGCATGGGCTGTCAAGCCGATGATCAAGATAAAAACTAGGCAGCCTAAAACAACGTTCAGGTGATAACCCAGCAAAGCATTGTGCTGCGACAGACCAAAGTCCAAGATGCCGGCCGCGGTGGCAATGCCAACAGCACCGCCGTAGCTTTGCCCAATCATGTACCAAGCGTTGCAGGCATCGACCTGGTCTGGCGGCAGCGTTCCCAAAGCATAGGTCATGATGTTGCCAAAAGACAGAGCCACGCCAATCAAGGTGCAAATGTAGAGTAAACAAACGCCTAAGGGACTGGGCTGAATAAAGCAAAAGCAGAAAAGAGTAACTGTAGCAATCCCCTCGCCCAGCATGATCGGCAGCTGGTGGGGCAAGCGGTCATAAATTGCGCCGGCCCAGACGTTTAAGACGGCATTGATCAGTGAGGCCGGCATGACATACCAAATCGACTGGGCCGCTGTTTTGCCTAACCCGACCTGCAAAAAGTTGGGCAACAAATAACTGAACAACAAAGAGACGGCCTCAATCAGACAATAGCTGAAGAACAAAGCCGTCAGCGGGTGTCGTTTAAAAATGGTCAGGGGCAAAAGCGGCTGGGCAGTGCTTTTTTCATGGCGTGCAAAAAGCACAAAACAGAGGATGGCTGCAAGCGCTAAGACAACCAGCAGCCAGGGTGCAAAGCCTTGGGCAAAACCGTTGACAAGCAACAGGCCACAAGCCAGCACCAGGCCGATCAGCACAGCACCCCAGCCATCAAAGGGCCGCCGCTGGGGCGTAATGTCTTGCTGAATAAACTTTTCACCACACAGCCAGCCAATGATCAGCAGCGGCAAGGTCAGACCAAAGATGGCCCGCCAGCCTAAGCTGGTCAAAATAAAGCCCCCGTACACGGGGCCCACTGCTGGTGCAAAGGCGAGGGTTAAAGAACCAAGTCCCATATAAAAACCGCGCTTGCCCAGCGGTGCTTGGCTAATAATCACGGAAAACATCAGGGGCACCAGCATGCCAGAGGCGACCCCTGCCAGCAGACGCCCAATTAGCAAAAGCCAGAAATTAGGAGCCAGGACAGCAATCAGCGTGCCTCCAAAGAACAGAACAAGGCCGGTTCTAAAAATCGTCTTGATCTTAAAACTGTGGCGCAGATAGGCGGCCAGCGCCGTCATAATCGTCGCCACCAACAAATAGCCGCTGGTCAGCCACTGGACCAAGTTATTGTTAATGTTAAAAGCCTTGATGAGAGTCGGATTAGCGATATTCAGTGATGTTTCAACGATGATGCCTAAAAAGCCGACACAGCCGATAGACAAGATCGTCGCAGCAAGGTTTTTCTTTTTCATACTCATTTCCCAGGCAATACTTTTACAAAAAAAGGAAAGCAGATTGACCAACCACTTTCCTTTTTAATGATATTCACTTTTTAAGCTTTAACAAAAGCTATTTTGACTAGACAAGCAGCATGAAGGTTGTTGCAATCAATACAATGATGAACTGCAGAACCAGCAATGGTGCTGAACGTTTCACCATTTGGACGACATCAACCTTAGCGTAACCGGCGATGGCAATGGTGCAGCCGGCAACTGGTGAAATCGAACGACCAATTGAGGAACCTAATTCCATTGGCATCATAATGCCCAAGGAGTTAATGGACAGCTTGGAAGCAATGCCTGGTACCAGCGGTGCAAAGGCAAACCAAGAAGCCGAACCGGAACCCATGATGATGGCAGCCAGGAAGGTAATCAGGCCCATCAAAATGGCAGTCAGGATTGAGGCGCCCCGCAGGTTGGAAATTGCATCGGCCAAGATGTTGATCCCGCCCATGTCTCTGATGCCGGCAGCAAAGATGGAAGCACAGATAATGATCGAAACAACGTTGGTGAAGGAATCACCCATGGCCTTGAAGACAACGCCCATCTGCTCAGCAACTTTGGCCGGCGTCTTGTGCTTGCGGATCAATTCAACTAAAGCCACAAAGACGATGCCGATAAAGTTGGCGGCCACAACGTTAGGCTGTGCCTTCGGCACGAAACTCCAAACGATCAAGATGACCAGTGGCAAAGCTGGCAAAAAGGCGTACCAGCCTGGGCAGGCTGGGTTTTGAACTTCTTGGCGTTCAGTGGCCGCTTGCTCACCATTTTCCTGGGCCTTTTTGTCCGCCCGCTTGTAGTAGAACGGGATGACAAAGGCCAAAATAATCGTGGTGATTAAAACGATGGGGCCCTGGTACTTCATGAACATGCGCATGACCGGCATTTTTGCTAATTGGGCCATGTAGATGGAAGACCCTTCGTTAGGGCCAAAGTCCATCGCACCTAACGTCAGCAAACTAGCCGCAGTCAGCGTGTTGATTCCTAGCGCAGCGAAAATTGGAAAGACGGTAGCCAACAGCAGTAATGACAAAGCAGATTGACTGGTGATGGCCAGCTTTAAGACCGTGCATAAGATAAAGACAGCACTTAAAACGATGTACGGGCTTTTCAATTTACGCAAAGGCTTCACGGCGTAGTAAGCCAGCTTTTCAGACGCCTTTAAATAGCTCATGTAAGCGGCATAGCCGGTAACTGACATGATCATTGCCCCGACATCGCTCATCGTTGTCGAAAACTGTTGAGCAACGAAGCCAAAGATATCCATATAGATATTGCCCGACCGAGCATTGGCCGGCATGATGGACTTTTGCGTAAAAATCGTATAGATAAGTAAAATCAGTACGCCTGTGATTAAAAATACAAACAAGGTGTTGTACTTATGAATCACAAGGTAAGCTACAAATGCAATGACGACAAGCGTCAAAAGCACTAATAGAAAATCAAGCATTGATTTCTCCCCCGGTTATTTCTTATTGAGCACAAATTAATTTTGCCAATTTGTGAATACATTGTCAATCATCTTTTTGCTAAAACTAATTAGCACTTTCACTTTGCTAATTATTAGGCTTTTGTGTAAAAAAACGTTTGTGAACTATTATCATATACGCGCTTTTTTCAAAAAATGGACACCTTGAGGCAAAGTGTTGCGCTTTAGTAAAGCGCTTACATTTTCGTGCTATCATGTGTTTTAAGGGGACACCTAGCTAAGTACTTTTTATAGAGGTATGAAGATGAAAGAAATACACGCGACGCCTAATTCAAAAGCTGTCATCGTTTTGGTCCACGGCATGCAAGAATATAGCGACCGCTACCAAAGCTTTTGCGATTATTTGGCCCAGCACGGCTACAGCTACATTCGTTATGACCTGCTAGGGCATGCTAAAGATTGTCCTAAAGCTGAACGCGGCTATTTTGAAAATGGCTGGCAAGGTTTAGTTGACCAATTGCACCACTACGTCAAACTGGCTCACGAAAAATTCCCTGGTCAAAAGGTTGTGCTCTTCGGGCACTCGATGGGAACGATTATTATTAGAAGCTACCTCCAGCAGTACGACGACTTCGATGCCATCATGCTGTCAGGAGCGCCCTATTACAACACTGCTTGGAAAACCGGCAAGACACTCGCCAATATCATCATTTCTTTTCACGGCGAAAAAGGCATCAGCCCGACTTTGGGTAAAATTGCGACCGGTGGTTTTAACAAAAAGATTACGCACCCTCAGACCAAGCTGGATTGGCTCTGTCACAACCCAACGGATGTGCAAAACTACATTAAAGATGATGGCTGTGGTTTTCCATTTACTAACGAGGGCTACCGGAGCTTGTTTATCGGCGTCGGTGATTTAGGCAAGCTGCGCAGCTTTAGGACCCAACACCCGGTGCCGCTGCTCTTTATGCACGGTGTTGATGACCCTTGCGCGGGCAGTGCCCAACAGGTGCATGATACGGTAGCCACGCTGGAACAAGCCGGCTATAGTGACCTGACCGAAAAAGACTACCAGGGGATGCGGCACGAGATCCTATTTGAAAAAAATGGTGAGCAAGTCGAGGCAGACGTGGTCGACTGGTTGGCTGCAAAAATTTAAGTAGTTAGAATTGTTCCACGTGAAACTATTGCAAATCCTAACAAAAGAGAGCAAAATAACAGCGACGGGAGCTAAAACCTGTCGCTATTAACTACTTGAAATGATATGTTAAAATGTAAATGTAGTTAAGTTTATTTTATTGTTTAAAATCACTCTACTTACTACGATTAAGCTTCAGGGCTGTAAAGTCTTGAGGCTTTTTCTATGCCCTGAAAATTAAGCGACAAAAAAGCACTGATCAAATGGTCAGTGCTTTTAAAGATTAGTCAAACAATGCGCTGTGCGATCCTGTCCGAGACAACGCCAAGATTAACCTATCTTCATCAATTTTATAGATCAAAAGCCAGTTTGGTTCTATATGCAGTTCCCTAAAACCATGATAATTGCCTATTAAGGGATGATCATGGTATTTAGGGCTTAACTCTTTGCCAGAAGCTAAAGTTTGGATTACCTTCTGCAATTTCTCAATCCTAAGGCCCTGTTTCTTGATTCTTTTAAAGTCTTTCTTAAATTGAGAACCATAGATAATTTTAAGCATTAAGAGACCTCATTAAATCCTTAACGCTATCAAATGGGCCTTCATACTTTCCTTTTTCTAACTCCTGAATCGCTGCAATCGTCTCAGCATTTGGCTTGTCTTTTTTTATAGCAAACGGAATTGCTTGGTCCCTCACAGATTGTTTTAAAAAGATCGTGATCGCCGTCGACATATTTAATCCTAATTCTTGAAATAATTCATCTGCATTTTCTTTTAATTGTTTGTCGATATTAACGTGAATTGGTGTTTTTGTTGCCATATATGTTCACCTCTTGTACCTATATTGTATTAAATATGGATACAATAGCAACTGTTATGCATTCAAAGAAAAATTTAAGCAACAAAAAAGCACTGATCAAATGATCAGTGCTTTTTTCCTGTGATGCTGACTAAAGGGTTCGAACCTTCGACCTCCTCATTACTAGTGAGGTGCTCTGCCAACTGAGCTAAGTCAGCATTTCACAACAGATGTTAGTATAGCAGACGCGGCCTAAAAAGCAAGGCTATTTTCAAGAAAATGCTAAACAAAAAACGCCGACCGTAGTCGACGCTTTCTACTCAATCTGATAACTAATTTCTCTTACGGTAGCCTAAGCCAAGTGCTGCAATTAAGGATGCAATAGCTTAGCAAAGAAGCCTTGGTTGCCAGTTTGCGGCAGCCGCTCTGCCTTTTGCCCATTGTGAGCAGCGGTTTGTTGCTTAGCAGCCTGCTCATTGCCTTGCTGTTGAGCACTATCGTTGTCCTGGCGACTAGCAGTACTTTGACCAGGCTTAGTGTTATTTTGACCAGCATGGCCAGGCTTGTTAGCCTTGTCATCTTTTGATTTATCTGGGCCATTTGGCTTATCCGGTTTAGATGGATCGGTTGGATTCGTCGGGTCAGTCGGATTTGTTGGATTAGTTGGATTACTAATCGGCGCATAATAAATCTCGATCCTGACGTTGTTGGTAGTCGATTCAACCACTTGTGCAGCAATAGTCGTTTGAGCTGGCGTATTGTGTAAAACAATGGTCCGTGTCTTGGTCGTTTGACTGCCGTCAACCGGTACCCAAGCAGGATCTGCAACGGCGAAGCGTAACGTGAAGCGATCGGTGCCTGGGGTCAGTTTCAGTTGCGACATATCGGTATGCAGCTGACCATCTGGCGTAAAGTAACCAACAATTTGCGGCTTGGCACCTGGCGCCATCTTATTGCCACCATAGTTAACGTAGGACTTCAAGAAGTGATCGCCTAAATTTGCCAGTGACTTAGAACTAAAGCTCTGACCATAGTCGATACTGGAAGCTTGACGATAGTAACCAGCCCATGCCGTAGGCAACTTCGACGAGGTTTTTGTCTACACCCTGGATGCCCACGATAAAAGACCGTAGCAGGATGTATTCACTGTAAACGGTTAAAAAAATGACGGCGCTGCGCATCCCAAGCCCAGTAAAGGGCAAGTCCGACCGACATGAGCACCATGACCAGGTGCTGTTGTGTCTCTTGCAGCATCGTCTGCCAATTTTCCTGCCAATAACTAAGCATCCGTCTCACCTTCCCACAGTTGTGAATTCTGGCGCACGGTCCCCAGCAGTTCTTTGACGAACTCGGTCTTGGGGTGGTGCACCACGTTTTGCGGTGTATCAAACTGCTCAATCTGACCGTGATTCATCACCATGACACGCTGACCTAAAAACAGTGCTTCGTTAATGTCGTGGGTGACAAACAGAAAAGTCTTACCAGACAGACCCTCGTGAATTTGCTTGATCCCCTTTTGCAACTGAGCGCGGGTCAAGGCATCAAGCGCACCAAAGGGTTCGTCAAAAAGCACGTAAGGCGGGTTGGCTGCTAAGGCACGCGCCACGCCGACGCGCTGCTGTTGGCCACCGGACAACTGACCCGGGTAGCGGTTAGCAAATTGATCCGGGTCCAGCTGCACCAAGTAAAGCAACTTGCGCACGGTATGCTCAATGTGGATCTTGTACCAGCCCAGCATCTTCGGCACGGTCGCAATGTTGTCCGCGATCGTCATGTGGGGGAAACAGGCCGATCTGCTGCACGACGTAGCCCATGTGGCGTCGCAGCTGGACTAAGTCTTGATCACGCAGCGCTTGTCCGTCAATCTGAATCGTGCCGCTAGTTGGCGTAATCAAGCCGTTGATCATCTTTAAGGTTGTGGTTTTACCACAGCCCGATGAGCCCAAGATCGTGACGAATTCGCCTTTGTTAATGCTAAAAGACAAGTTGTCCACGGCGGTATTTTGACCGTATTTTTTGCTGACCTGGTCAAATTGAATAACTGCTTGCATGTTGGCGAACCTTTCTAATTAAGTAATCAAAACCGAGCATAGCGATGAGTGACAGTAAAGCGACGCTCACGCCACCGATAAAAACGTAAGTCATGTTGAAGAGGCCGAGTCCCGTGAAGATCAAGGCACCTAAACCACCGGCGCCGATGTAAGTAGCTAAGGTGGCCGAAGCAATGATTTCAATTAAGGCCAGTTTCACGCCGTTTAAGATGTAAGGCATAGTTAGCGGAATCTCGATCTGACGCAAAAGCTGTTGATCATCCATGCCCAAGGCGGCCCCTACTTCCTTATACAGCGGACTGACTTCATTAAAACCTAAGATGGTGTTGATCAAAAGTGGCGGTAGCGCCAGCACGATCAAAGCAATTAGTGCCGGCAACAAGCCAGTGCCAATAAACGGAATCAATAAAAAAGTAGTGCTAAGCTCGGGATAATGCGCAGTACTTGCGCAAAGGCTGTACAAAAGCCAGCTACTTTTCTATTGCTTGAGCCCAGATAGCCCAGGGGCAGCGCGATGACGAGCGCAATAATTAGCGTCAATGCACTGAGGCCGAGGTGCTGACCGACGTACTGCCAGTACTGGCCACTGTTATGCTGAAAGTAATGAATAATTGCGTTGGCCACAGTTACTCACTCCTCTTGTTAGCTTCTTTTTGTGCCTGCTTGACTAGGATGGTGTCTAAAACATCCTGCAAACTAATCGAGTTCAGCTTGGCGCAGGCCGATACTTCTGCTTGGTGGTAGTAAGCAGCAAGCGTCGCTTGAATATTGCCCCCAACGATACAATCCGGGTTGGTCTTTTTATCAACAGTAAAAAGATGTTTGTCGCCTTCGACAGCGAGCAACACGTCATATAAGGAAATATCCTGCGGTGCCTTAGCTAATTTAGGATCGGCTGCCCCGTGGACCGTGTCGAGCAAACCAGCTTTGCGCAGCTGCCCCATGAGCCGTCGGACGACGACCGGCGAAGTTTCAATGCTGCTAGCGATATTATCGCTAGTCAAAGGAATTTTACCCTTATAGATTTCAATAAAGGCTAGAATATGGATGCTATCGCTAAAACGCGTTGAGACTCTCATTAAATCACTCCTTTATGGCTATTATTGTAATTAATAAAGTTACGTGTGTCAATTTAAGAATTAAAGATTTTATCTGTTGACAGGGTATTGGTTCTTGATTTATATTCATTTGCGAACAGTTAAGCTGTAACAAACGGAGGAACAGCACATGAATTTCAAAAAGATTATTCAGACTTTTGTAATTACAGCCATTACAGCTTTGGGCTTTGGCACCATTGCGCCAACCGCTCAGGCTGCTTCAAATAAACCGATCGTGGTCGGTTCAAAGGCCTTAACTGAAAGCAAGACCGTCAGTGAAATCCACGCCCTCGCTTTAGAGCACGCCGGCTTTCATGTCATCTGTCGGCAAAACATCGCCAACTCAGTCGTCTACAAGGCGACTAAGAGTGGTCAACTCGACGTCTACCCAGAATACACGGGCACAATTTCCGGCCACTAGCCCCAAGCTTGAGTGATGACAATACCCTGATTTGGGCCCAAAATAGGCAGCTGCCCCACGTCGGTCGCCTGTTTTTAGACTTATTGCAAGCAAAAATAAAATAAGTTTCTAACACCTCTTCACATGTAGTGAAAAGGTGTTTTTTCATGACATTTAAATTGGTACATATCAATGAAAGAAGACCTATAATGCTGGTGAAGAAGATGTTATGAAATGAAAGCTGAAAATGATGAAATAAACCAAGCCGCCCTACAGCAAAATACTCAAGCTGTCTACGAGCAAATGAGAACCAGTCCCAACGGCTTAACTCAGCAGGAAGTGCAAGCCCGTCAAGAAAAAGTTGGGCACAACGTTCTGCAAAAGGCTAAAGGCGAACCATTGTGGCACAAATTTCTCAGCAATTTTACTAGTACCATGGCCTGCCTACTTTGGGTCGCCGGCATCATCGCTTTTTGCGCCAAGCTGTCGGAACTAGGCACTGCCATCTGGCTCGTCAACATCATCAACGGCTGCTTCAGCTTTTGGCAAGAATACCAGGCCGACAAGGCCACCGAGGCCTTAAACAATATGATGCCTTCCTACAGTCGCGTTATCCGGAACGGCCAAGAAGACAAGGTGCTATCCACTGACCTTGTACCCGGCGACATCGTTTTAGTTGAAGAAGGTGACGACGTTCCCGCCGATATCCGCGTTACGCAGGCGACCAGCCTGCAGGTCAACCAGTCGTCTTTAACGGGCGAGGTCAACCCCGTCGATAAGAACGCGCGCCCTGTCAAAGACGCAACCGGCAACCACTACGAATTGAGCAATATCATCTGTTCAGGTACCTCGGTAGTCAAAGGCAATGCCCGCGGCGTCGTCATCAAGACGGGGATGGACACCGACTTTGGTCAAATTGCCACCTTGACGCAAAGCGTTAAAGAAGACAGCAGTCCTTTGCAAAAAGAACTGGGTGTTTTAACCAAACAATTGTCAATCTTGGCCGTTTCAATCAGTGTGATCTTTTTTCTGGTTGCCACCTTTATCGTGCACTACCCCTTCGTGCGTGCCTTTATCTTCGCGCTGGGCATGATCGTCGCCTTAATTCCCGAAGGTCTGCTGCCCACGGTCACCCTGTCGCTAGCCGGTGCCGTCCAACGCATGGCTAAAAAGAATGCTTTAGTCAAAAGATTAGCCAGCGTCGAAACCTTGGGCTCTGCTTCTGTCATTTGTTCTGACAAAACCGGGACCTTAACGCAAAATCAGATGACGGTCACCCAGCTGTGGACGCTCGACCACAGCTACGAGGTCACAGGGCTGGGCTACAAGCCAGAAGGCCACATCCGCCGCGGGCCAGTCGAAGTGACTGCCCAGCAGGACAAAATGCTGAATGAGTTGCTACGGGCCGGACTGTTGGCCGACGACGCACGGATTGTGCCGCCAGACAAACAGCACAAGCGCTATACCGCAGCGGCTACCTCACCAACGGCGCAGTTAAGCCACTGACTCCTAGTGTCAAAAAAGAGATTATGGATGCTAACAACGGTTACGCCCGCCGCGGCTTACGTGTTTTGGCCGTGGCTGGGCGCAAGCTGCCAGACGATCTCAATCAGGACCTCAAGCAAGCCACGATCGACACAGTTGAACAAGATTTAACCTTCATCGGCCTAACAGTCATGGTCGACTCGCCCCGTGAGGAAGTTAAAAAAGCAGCTGAGGCCTGCCACCGTGCTCACATCAAGATTGTTATGATCACTGGCGACTATGGCTTAACCGCTAAGAGCATCGCCCAACAGATCGGCATCGTCGATCCCCACAAGCCGCTAACAGTAGTCACGGGCCCAGAACTGCAAAAGATGAGTACTGCTGAGCTGAAAGAAAAGCTCAAAGGCGAAGTCGTGTTTGCCAGAATGGCCCCTGCCCAAAAATACCGGGTCGTTAAGACTTTGCAGGAGATGGGCCAGGTTGTCGCAGCCACCGGTGATGGCGTCAACGACGCTCCTGCTTTAAAGAAGGCCGATATCGGCGTAGCCATGGGCGAAACCGGGACTGATGTGGCCAAGGAGGCCGCGGACATGATCTTGACTGACGATAGCTTTGCGTCGATCGTGGCCGCGATCCGCGAGGGCCGTGGCGTTTACGCCAACATCCGCAAGTTCCTGCTTTACATTTTGAACTCAAACGAGCCAGAGGCGCTGCCATCAGTGCTGTTCTTGCTCAGTGGCGGCACGATTCCATTAGCTTTGTCGGTCATGCAGATTTTGTCCGTCGACTTAGGGACTGACTTAACTCCAGCAATCGGCCTGGGCAAGGAAAACGCCGAAAAAGGCGTTATGGACCAGCCACCTAGTTCACCAAAAGAGCACCTGATCAATAAAAACCTGCTGCTCAAGGCCTTTGCCTGGTACGGCCTGCTGGCTTCCATTATTTCGACAGGCGCCTACTTTGCTGCTAACTTCTTAAATGGCCACGTTTGGCCACACTTAGCAGCAGGTGGCGGCGACTACCGCCAGGCCACAACGATGACCTTGGCGACGATCATCTTCTGCCAGATTGCGGCCGTTTTAAACATCCGCTTCCAGCGCAGTTCGCTGTTCAACCAACACTTCTGGGACAACTCGATGATCTTCATCGGCATTATCTTCGAAATCATCCTCTTGCTCTGTATGTGCTACGTGCCATGGCTCCAGCAAGTGTTTGGCACTGCTCCGTTGCCTGGCCAAGATTGGCTGATCCTGATTTGCATCCCGGTTGTGCTGATTGCCATTGATGAAATTAGAAAATTATGCTTGCGTCATTTTAAAAAATAAATAGTATTCTTAACTAAAAGGCTCTTGAAGGAGGCACCATGATGAGAAAAGTATTGATTATCGGCGCAACCGGTACATTAGGTAGTGCGGTTAGAAAAACTTTATTGCAAGAGACTGATAACAAAATCACCCTGTTTTCTCGTTCAGCAGATGAGCTTGCAATTACTAACCCCGCTAGAGAAGTAGTAGCTGGCGGCGACGTCTTAAACGACACCGACTTGGACAAGGTAATCGCGGGCCAGGATGCTGTGTTCGTGGCCTTGTCAGGCGATCTAGCTACTTTTGCCAAAAAAATTACCCGGGCAATGAAACGCAATGGTGTCTCACGCCTGGTCTTCACCACCTCGATGGGGATTTACAACGAAATCCCTGCTTCCGTTGGAGACGAAGGCAACTTAAAAAACAATCCAGTTCTGCAAACGTACAGGGATGCGGCGAACGTAATTGAAGCTTCCGACTTGAACTACACGATTGTGCGACCGGGCTGGTTTACGAGTGGCCCGGTAAACTACGAGGTGACGCGCAAGGGTGAGCCGTTTGGTGGCCACGATGTGTCGATTAGCTCAATTGCGGACCTGGTGAAAAAGCTGGTCGATGATGACGGCCTGTACTCACGCGACAGTATTGGCGTGAATACGCCGGTGAAATAAATAGGTAAAGTAAAAGGCAGCCCCGTTCGGGGCTGCCTTTTTTTCATTGCAGTAAGTTTTTAAACATATCTCAATAACATAGTTTTCTAATTAATATAGGTATTTTACATGATCTTGTTTTGACCGTAGAATTTAGCTAATAAATTTGAATGAAAGAGGGACTGACAATGACGGACACAATCGTTTTCTACTTTTCCAAAACTGGCACAACTAAAAACTTAGCTACATGCGCAACCTCTGACATGACCGGTTACTCACGGGCCCAAAGCTTCATTGAACGGACCGTTAAAGACAACGGCTATCACCTGAACCTACTAACTGGTGCAGTTTTAAATAGCCACAGAGCCATGATTAATTGGCTAAACGGGCTCAATTTCTTAAAGAAAGCAGCTTAAGAATAAACAAAAGGCAGCCCTAAACGGGACTGCCCTTTTTTAATTCATTTCTAAAACATGCTGTTTTGGCCGCTTTGAAACAAGCTTAATCAAGCCTTGCTGTTCTAGCTCTTTAAGCGCGGCCTTAGTTCTATTCATAGAAATCTTATTATCTGAATTAAGTTTAATGATTTCATTATCTTTAATGGCTAATTTCATATTAGTCGCAAACAACTTGGACTGGGCCAGATAAAAAAGAATTTCTTTAACGGTTACTTTATCTTTAAAACCGGTAGCGGCCTGCTCGATCTTTTGACTCATCTGTGTCAACTTATGATCATCATCCCGCAAAGCCTCGCTCACATTTTCTTGTTGGTCAAGTAAGATCCTTAAAAAGTCTTCTACAAAAAAAGTTAGCTCAGCCCTATTTTCTGTTTTGTCTGCTGCACGGAATATTCTGTAGTAACTAGATTGCCATTCATGAATCGCCGTTGAAACAGAAAAACCCGTAAATGAATCATACTCTCTCGATAAGTATGTCGACAACAAATACCGACCAGTTCTACCGTTGCCATCAATAAATGGGTGTGTGTTTTCAAAAAAGAAGTGCGTGACTAACGCCCTGATAATAGCAGGCACCTGTCCATCATTCATAAAGTTGATTAAAGAAGAGAGTGCTCCTGCAATCTCAGCTTCAGAGGTTGGTGGCTGGTGAACCGTACTAGTGGCCGTAGCAATCCGCAGAACTTCATCATCAGGCAAGGTATCTCTAAACAATTTCCCATTTGGCATTTTGTCTTTAGAGATTTCACCTACAAGCAATTGATCGTAAATTTTTCTAAAGTCGCCAAGTTGCTGTATTTTAATAAAACCTTTGCTTTGAGTTTTAATATATAGCCTAACGGTCGACCTCAGCCGAAATTCATGATCATTTTTTTCAGGATTCACACTGGTCGCATGGTGGATCAATGTACTGATCTCACCAATATTTGTTTGCACGCCTTCAATTTGGTTAGTGTACGTAATCTCACCTAAGAGCAATGAATTTTTAAACTGATCCTGAGCTATTGGCGGTACCCGTTCAGCAATTTCTTTAATTAAATCAGAATTTCTACGTAAATATTCCATCCGGTCAACCATTTTACGTGTGTATGTCAAAAAGATCGGATATTGCTTTGTTTGGACCCCGTTTTTATCAGTCAAAGGTGGAAAAAGTTCTGTCTTCAAAGCAGAAGGACTATTTAGCCTTTCATTGTAAATTTGCTCAAATTCACTATCAGTTAACCTGTGTCCTGTATGCAAAAAACGTTCTTTTGACAATTCTACGTAGTTTGACACTGCTTCCCCCTGCCTTAAATTGATAAATCATCGATTTGTTAATAATTGTAGCATGATATTAGATTCATTATTAACAAAACACCCCTTTTGTTAATAATCAGCGTGACTTTTTCGTGCTTTATTGATAAAACCCTTATTCTGTTAATAATGATAACGCGCATACACTATCAGTTCAACGCATACTTATATGCAAAAAAGCTAATTTATTTTCCTATCCTGCCCTCATAAAATAAGCATCGTAAAGAACAGAGGAAGAGAGGGAGATTATTATGGCAAAGAAATACTTAATTTTGGCAGCAACTGGTCAAATTGGCCAAATGACTACCCAAGACTTATTAGACAACACTGATGCCAACCTGGTTTTGTTTGGTCACAACGCAGACAGCCGCCTGAGCAAGTTTGCTGGCGACCGCGTTACCTTCGTCGACGGCGACTTGAAAGATCAAGCTGCTGTCAAAAAAGCCTTAGCTGGTGTGGACGGTGTCTTCCTAGCTTATGTCGCTCAACCAGACATCATAAAACCATTGGTTAAGACCTTGGATGAAACCGGCGTCAAGCGCTTCATCGCCATGTCTATCCCGGACATCTACAAGGAAGTTGCAGGCCCGTTCCAAACCTGGTACCGCCAAAACACTGGCTTGATTTGGCAAACGCCCTTGGTTGACAGTGCCAAGACCATCGAAGATTCCGACCTCGACTACGTCATCCTGCGCACCACTTGGCTCTACAATGATCCTTCTAAATTAAAAGTCGACGTTTCTAAGAAAGGTGAGCCCTTCAAGGACGCCCAAGTCACCCGTGAAGCCGTTGCCAACTTTGCAGCCGAGCTTTTGCCGGGCAAGCAAGACTACCACCGTGAAAGCTTAGGGATTGGCGAACCAAACACCGCCTGGACTAAGCCAAGCTTCTACTAAACTCATTAATTGAATCCTAGTAAATCAAATCAAAAAAGCACTTTGGCGATTAAACACCAAGGTGCTTTTTGCATGTCTTATTTCAGTAATTTCAACAAATCTTTTTTTATGTGCTGCGGGCCGCGCACTGCCTTGACGCCGTGCTTTTTCAAAAAGGCAAAGGTAAACTTATCGGCCGGGAAGCGCTGTTCGAATTTGATCTTCATGACGCGGTCGACGCGCAGGTATTTATTGTGGTGGCGGTATGGCAGGTCGGTGGCCAGCACCTTGCAGCGGTAGATGATGGCGCGCACAGGTGAAGTCACGTACATAAAGACGGTGTCACCAACTTGGACCTTGGTCGATTGCTTCCAGGTAAGCTCGTCTTGGTTGTCAAAAGCGCCCATGATGTCGTAGTACTTGGGGTTGGCGGGGATGAGCCAGACGTTGTTGACGAGAACCGTTGCATGACTTTTTTCGACCAGCTTCATGATCATGTCGTCAGACTGTGAGTCGTCTAAAGTGACACAGAGCCAATTTTGCTTGTTCAGGTGGTAGCCGTGATAGACGCCGGGCAGCTTAAGCAAGCGCGTGCGATCTTGCGGATCGATTTTAACTTCGAGGACCTCGACTTTGTCAGAAGAAGCGCCTTTTTACCTGTCAACTTATCTGCAGGCACATCCATGACCAGGCCGTACCACTTGGTCGAGTTGGGCTCGCGGAAAACGGCGTAGTGCGGCAGGTTCTGGAAGATGTGTTCGGGCCGGTCGCCAAATTCTTCTGCAATCAATTTGACGATGCGGTTGGCCTGCGGCGACTTGAAGGGCACGTCTAAAAAGCAGTGCTGGGCGATATCTTTTAAAACCTGCTGGTAGCCGACGATGACCTCGGAGGCAAAGGGGCCGGGGCTGACGCTGCGCAGAAGCAGGTATTCTTCGCCCGTGCTGCGATCGATGACGGTGCCCTGCACTTTGCCGGTCGAGTCGACAGTTACTTTTGCTTGAAACTGCTTGTTCATAAAAGGTGTGGCAAAGA
>JAXGWL010000002.1:0-23932 GCA_040773345.1 Lactobacillus sp.
CTTCCAGACCAATCGTTGATTTAAAATTCATGCTTAATCCTCCAATCCAGCTGGTTTTTCTGCATAGAACTTGTTGCTGCGTTCGATGAAGTCGGCGGTCCGCAGGACACTTGCCTCGTCAAACAGGTTGCCCATGATTTGGAAGCCAACTGGCATGCCGTTAGCAGCCTTGCCTGCTGGCACGCTGGCTGCTGGCAGACCGGCCAAGTTAGCAGAAATCGTCAAGATATCATTGTTGTACATCTTGATTGGGTCTGAGATCTCGCTGCCGATTTCAAAGGCTGGCGTAGTCGTGGTTGGGCCCACGATAACGTCGTTGTCTGAAAAGATTTTGGCGAAGTCGCGGCAAATCAAGGTTCTCACTCTAGAAGCCTGCATGAAGTAAGCGTCGTAGTAACCGGCAGACAGGGCAAAGGAGCCCAGCATGATCCGGCGCTTAACCTCAGGGCCAAGGCCTTCGGTTCTGGACTTGATGTAGACGTCCTTCAAGTTCTTGGCGTTTGGACTACGGTAACCGTAACGAATGCCGTCGTAACGCTGCAGGTTGGATGAAGCTTCACTAGAAGCGATGATGTAGTAAGCAGGTACCACGTACTTGGTGTAAGGCAAGGTAACTTCATTGATGATAGCGCCGTTGTCACGCAGCACGTCGATTTGTGCTTGGACGGCCTTTTTAACATCGTCATCAACAGCGTCACTCATGTATTCCTTCGGCACAGCCACGCGCAAGCCTTTTACGTCTTGGCCTAAAGCCTTGGTAAAGTCCGGCACAGGGCGTTCAGAAACAGTCGCATCATGGTCGTCAGGGCCGGCAATGACGTTCAAAATTTCAGCGGAGTCCTTGACGCGCTTGCTCATCACGCCGATTTGGTCCAGTGATGATGAAAAGGCGATCAGGCCCCAACGAGAAACACGGCCGTAAGTTGGCTTGATGCCGAAAATACCGTTAAAAGCAGCTGGCTGGCGAATGGAACCACCAGTGTCAGACCCTAAAGCAGCGACGACGTCACCGGCGGCAACTGCAGCGGCAGAACCACCCGATGAGCCACCAGGCACCCGGTTTAAATCCCACGGATTTCTAACGGGACCAAAGTAGGAGTGCTCGCTAGAAGAACCCATGGCAAATTCATCCATGTTGGTCTTGCCGACAATTGAAACTTGCGCTGCCTTCAATTTGCTGATGACCGTCGCGTCGTAAACGGGCACGAAGTTGTCCAAAATGTGGCTGGCAGCAGTCGTCTTCAAGCCATTAGTGACAATATTGTCCTTGATGGCCAGCGGAATGCCGGCCAGCTTGCTCTTTGAAAAGTCCAAGTTATCAGCAGGCTTGGCCTTTTCGTCAACGCTGATCCAGGCGTTGAGCTTTGCGTGTTTTTTTGCTTGCGCAATTGAGTCCTGCAGCAGCTCAGCGGCAGAAGTCTTGCCACTGGCCAGCTTTTCGTGCAGGGAGTCAATTGTTTCGTTTAAGTAATCCATTAGTCGTTATCGTCCTTGTCAATAATTACAGGTACCTTAATGAAGCCGTTGCTCTTGTCCGGCACATTCTTCAGCAATTCTTCGCGTGTCTGCCATTTTTCAAGCTTGTCCTCACGAAAGACCGTGTCGCGGTCGACGATCTGGGTCGTAGCCGGCACGCCTTTGGTATCAACTGCAATCAATTCATTGGCCATATTGATAATATTGCCCATCTGCTCGGTAACTTCTGCGCTGTCCTTTTCAGGAACGGCTAATCTCGACAAAGTAGCAATGTGGGCGATATCCTTCTTAGTAATCTTCACCGTAGACCTCCTATTCACCGTTAAACACGTGCACGTAATAATTATCCCCGGCCGAATTTTTGGCAATCAAAGCCTGCACCGCATTGACCGAATTGATTTTAATCTCGATCGCCGCGTTGTTCGGCAGGTACTTGCGCGCCGCCGACAAAGTCAGCTTGGTAAAACTTTCAATTTGGGCGTAGCCATAAAACTGGGTGGTGATCGTGATGTCTTCCTCAGTCAGCTTGCCGTTCGTGTACTTGACACTGGCGGTCACGCCGCTGATATCTGGGAAGTAGTCCTGCACGGCCGCCTTAAAGTTGCTGAAGTCTGACTCGTCGTTGCTTGAAATTGGCTTGGTGTCGCCAATCGTTGGCAAGGTTTGCGTGCGCATGTTCAATTTTTTCCAACTATTTATTTTACTACTATTAGCATTGGCAATGCCATATGCAAAATAGTTGCCCGAAGACAGAGAATCCGTCGCTGTTTTTGAAAAAAGGCCCACGAGGATCGGAATGTTTTGCAGCTTTTTATCCTTGCGCAGACGAGCGACGACCTGATCGGCAGCCTTTTTACCGTAGCTTTCCTGGTCAGCACGACTAATATCGGAGTGATACTGGGGGCCACCCTCTTTTTTGGTGAAATAGTCAACTGAGTTCATGGCCAGGCCAATGCTCATACCAGCAATGTGGTAGTTGGTCCGGGAGCCGGTCAGATAATCTTGTTCTTGAATTTGTTCAACCCGAATTGGCGCCCGCGTGTTGGCGTCTTTTTTGTGGTTGTCAGCAGGGTTCAGGCCTGCCGGGGTTTTTTTGCTCTTGCGCGCTAGCCAGTCATTGGCCGTACTGGTTGAAATTTCCTGGCCTTCCTGGAAGACGTAGCGGTTGGGTGAAAAAGCCCGCTTGGACAGGTCTACTAAGCCCTTTTCATAGGCTCGCGTATCGACGTCGTTATCATTGTTCGTCGCACTTAAGCCAGCAATTGGACTCGTGCGGTAGCGACCATTTTTCAAAAGCACGCTGTAGCCACCCTTGGAAGTAGTGGTGGTTTGGTAGCGGCGCGCCCGTTTAGTTGAAGTCGTCGGATTGTTTGACAAATCAGAGTTTTTTAAGTTGCCGCAGGCGGTCAGGCTGACGGCCACGCCAGCCAGCAGCAGTATTTGCAAAAAGCGCTTCACTTTAATCTTGGTCCTTTTCTCCTAATTCTGCTAAGGCTTCTTCTTCAGTTAAAAGAGGCGTGCCCAGCTGTTGCGCCTTAGTGAACTTTGAGCCTGCGTCCTGGCCATAGATCACCAGGTTGGTTTTCTTCGACACAGACCCCGTCACTTTTGCGCCCAGCGCAGTTAGCTTATCAGCAAACTCGCGCCGGGTAAAGTGGGCGAGCTTGCCGGTCAGCACCACGGTCTTGCCCTTGAAATAGTTGTCAGACACATCTTCAGTGTCCGCGCCCAAATAGGCCATATTGACGCCACTTTGCTTGAGTTCCGCAATCAGCTTTTGGGCGCTGGCTTGGGCAAAATAGGCCGTCAAACTGTCGGCAATAGTGGCGCCAATTGTCTTAATGGCCGCAATTTCTTCCTTAGAAGCCGCCATCAACTGGTCCATTGTCTTAAAGCGTTGGGCCAAAAGCACGGCCGCCTTGGCACCGACGTGGTCGATGCCTAAGCCCGTGAGCAGCAATTCTAAGGAATTGCGGCGGCTATTGTCGATCGCTGTCAGCAGGTTGCTGATAGCCTTGTCCTTAAAGTGCGGCAAGGTCGCTAATTGTGCGGCGGTCAAACGATATAGGTCGGACACGTCATGGACTAAGTCTTGTTTGATCAACTGCCGCACTATCTTCGGGCCCAAGCCCATGATGTTCATGGCCGGACGGGAAGCAAAGTGCGTAATCCGCTCTTCGACTTGTGCTGGACAAGCTGGGTTGAGACAGCGCAAGGCAACTTCATCTGCTAAGTGTTCCAGCGGTTGGCCGCAAGAAGGACACTTAGTCGGAATCTCGTAAGGCTGGCTGTTGGCTGGCCTTTTAGCAAGCACAACCTGGGAAATTTCCGGAATGATGTCGCCGGCCTTATGTAAAAGCACGGTGTCGCCAAGCCGCACGTCTTTTTCTTTTAATAAGTCGGGGTTGTGTAAGACCGCACGGGAAACGGTGGTGCCGGCCAACTGTACCGGATCCATGACGGCCGTCGGAGTGACAACGCCGGTGCGTCCCACCGTCCAAACGATGTCGCGCACGACGGTCGCCTCTTGTTGGGGCGGAAACTTGTAAGCAATCTCCCAGCGCGGCACCTTAACCGTGTGACCTAGCTGTTGTTCCAGGCCCAAATCGTCAATTTTCAAAACAATGCCATCGATGCCATAGGTCAGGTCATTTCTTTTGGCGGTGTACTCGTCAATAAAGGCAAAAATTTGCTCTAAGCCTTGCAGCCTGCGGCCAGTGTCGTTGACGTGAAAGCCCATTTTGCCCATCTCTTGGATGGCCTGGTGCTGACTGGTGATATTTGCCGGCGGATTGACCCAAGTGTAGATAAAGGTGCTCAGCTGCCGGTTTTTAGTCACCCGCGCATCGAGCTGGCGCAAGGAACCAGCGGCCGCATTGCGCGGATTGGCAAAAACGGGTTGCCCCGCTGCATCCCGCGCCTCATTCAGCTTGGCAAAGGCCGGCTTTTCCATGTAGCATTCGCCGCGCACTTCACCCGTAAAGTTGCCAACTTTTTGAGGAATGTCGGCAATGAAGCGGGCGTTGGCCGTGACGTCTTCGCCGACCTGGCCGTTGCCCCGCGTCGAGGCTTGCACCAGCCGGCCATTTTCATACTGCAAAGATAGTGATAAACCGTCAATTTTTAATTCCACGTTGTAAGCCACCGGGTGACCCACTAGTTTTTGCATGCGCGCATCAAAGTCCCGCAATTCGTCTTTGGAAAAGACGTCCCCCATTGACAGCATCGGAATGGGGTGCGCGACTTTGACAAAATCACTCTTGATGTTCCCACCGACACGTTGCGTGATGGAATCAGGCGTCACCAGCTGCGGGAAAGCTGCTTCGAGCTGCTGCAAGCGCGCGTAGGCTTGATCGTAGACGTTGTCTTCCACGACAGGTGCGTCGCTCGTGTAATAGGCGTCGGCCCACCGGTCCAGCTGACTGCGCAGCTTAGCGACTTCAGTTCTTGCTTGTGCCAAAGTTAACTCTGCCATGACTGCACTTCCTTTTGCTGACTATTATAGCTTTTTAATGGGGGCAAAGGCAGCTAACAAGCGCTTGACCCCGATCTTGAAGGCAATGTCCAGTTCCATGTTTTCACCCGTGCCAGACACTTTGGTCACAATGCCCAGGCCCCAGGCATTGTGTTGAACCTTGTCGCCCACTTGCCAGCTTTCCTTTTCAGCACCGACGGCCCCTGCCGCCTTTGCAGCCGGGTGGTTAACTGGCTTTTTGTGAAAAGTACTGTGCTGGGTCTTGGCCTTATTAAACGGGGCATCAAACGGGTAGCTCTTGCTGCTGCCTACAGACAGCGCATCGCTTTTTTCTTCGGCGAGATCGTTAGGATCAATTTCTCCGACAAAACGCGACAAATCATTGTTTTGCAGGCGGCCGTACAACATGCGGCTGTAAGTTGACGTCAAATACAGCTCACGCTGTGCCCGGGTAATGCCCACATAGGCCAGGCGGCGTTCTTCGGCTAGTTCGTGCGGGTCTAAAGCCGCTCTGGACAGTGGGAACAAGCCTTCTTCCATGCCGACCATGAAGACGACTGGAAATTCTAGGCCCTTAGCGGCGTGCAGGGTCATCAGGGTGACCACGTTTTGGTCATCTTCTAAGGAGTCTTGGTCAGACAAAAGCGAAACTTCGGCCAAAAAGTCGCTGACGCTGCCGTCCTCATCATCCTTGTGTTCGTCGTCGTAGCGCTTAGTAACGGTCAAAAATTCGTCCAGGTTCTCTAAGCGGGTCTGATTTTCCAAATTGTCTTCTTTCTTCAACTCAGCGCTGTAGCCGAAGTCTTTTAAGATTTGCTGGGTTAAGTCAGTCACGCTGCTATCCGCGGCCTTGGCAATGAGGTCAGCCCAGGTCGCCCCGAACTGCTCCATGCTTTTAACCGCCTTGCCAGTCACGTTGGAGGACTTGGCCTCTTGCAGAGCCTGCGGCAGTGGGTAGTGCATGCTTTGGGCAAAACCTAAGATCTTGCCAAAAGAAGCTGCACCGATGCCACGTTTAGGCGTATTAATAATCCGGTTCAAGCTGGCGGCGCCGGCCGGGTTGGCAATGATCTTCAAGTAGGCCATGACGTCCCGAATTTCTTGTCGGTCGTAGAAGCGCGAGCTGCCAACGATGGTGTACGGGATCCCAGACTTAACGAATTCTTCTTCGATCCCCCGCGATTGGGCGTTGGTCCGGTAGAGCACGGCAAAGTCGCTGTAGCGACGCTTGCCCACTTGCACTTCCTCTTTGACCTTTTTAATGATGAAGTGGGCTTCGTCACGTTCATTGGCCGCAGCATAGTGGACAACTTTCTTGCCGTCGCCCTGGTCCGTCCACAGCTTTTTCTCTTGCCGGTCGGGATTATTCTTAATCACCGCGTTGGCCGCCTTTAAGATGTGGCCCGTCGAGCGGTAGTTCTGTTCCAGCTTAATGGTCTTTGCGTTGGGAAAATCGCGCTGGAAGTTGCGGATGTTTTCAATGTTGGCGCCCCGCCAGCCATAAATGGACTGGTCGGCATCCCCTACGACGCAGATATTGTGCCACTTACCGGACAGCAGTTTACACAACTGGTACTGGGCCTCGTTCGTGTCCTGGTACTCGTCGGCTGAGATGTAGTGGAAACGTTCTTGGTAGTATGCCAGAACATCGTTATTTTTGTGAAAAAGCACGAGCGTCTGCATAATCAGGTCGTCAAAATCCATGTTTTGGTCGGCCTTGAGCCGGCGTTGGTATTCAGCATAGACCTTAGCCACCACCTTATCGAAAGGCTGCTGAGCACGCTCCGCAAAGTCTTGCGGCGCAAGCAGCGCGTTTTTGGCATTGGAGATCCTGCTCAAAATGGCCTTGGGATTGTAAAGCTTGGGATTAATGTTGAACTCTTTGGCAATGTGTTTGACGAGCGTCAGCTGTTCAGATGAGCCTGCAATCGTAAAGTTTTCAGAATAGCCAATTCGCGTACCATAGCGGCGCAAAATTCGCACGCACAGCGCGTGGAAGGTGGACAGCCACATACCCTGGGCTTCGACGCCTAATAGTGCTCGGACTCGCTCACGCATTTCACTAGCGGCCTTGTTGGTAAACGTGATGGCCAGAATTTGCCAGCCCGGCACGTTTTTTTCTTCAACCAAGTAAGCAATGCGCCGTGTCAAAACACGGGTCTTGCCACTGCCCGCGCCAGCTACAACCAGCAGTGGGCCTTCGGTCGTCTCCACCGCTTTTTTCTGCTGAGGATTTAAGCCCGCTAAAATTGCTTGTTCACTCATTGCCTTGCCTTTCTAGTTGTCATACCTATCTAGGTGATATTGCTCAATAATTGTCGTCAACTTAGCCGGATAGCCAGGGTCAGTCGCGTAGCCATCGCGGTAGAGCGCTTGCGCCTGCTCACGGTAGTTTTGGGCCCGCAGGACATGTTGATACTGGCCGCGATTCCAGCTGGTCCCGTTGACCAGCAGCTGCGCGTGCGCCTGAATGGCTGCAGCGTAGGAATCGTAAACTTGAAAGCGCCCAGTCGTCTCCACCCAGCGCCCATTTTCATATTCCTTGGTCGAAAGCAGCTTGGTCGTGTTCGGATCGCTGCCCTTGACGCCAAACAAGTTGTTGTACTGGCGTGCCAGCGTGCTTTGGCCATAATCGCTTTCTAAGCAAGCTTGGGCGATCGTCACACTGGGAAAAAGACCCGATGGTTTATCAGCCTTTTGGGCCAGCGACGCCACTACTTTGATGAAGTTTCCCCGGCTGCGCAGTGCTGCCTCTTTTTGTGCCTGCTCTTGGCGCAGCAATTCCTGGTTGGCCGCTTGCCGGCGGTAATATAGGCCGCCAGCTAACAGCAAAATGAGCGCCAGCCCCGTGATAAAAACCCGGATTAAGGTGACATCACTCTGTTTTTTCTTTTTCATCGACTCAGTTCTTTTTTAAAAATGCGCCCGGGCATATTTCAAAAGCGGCACAGTGATCAGCGGCGTCACGAGCGCAGTAAAAATTGCCTCACTGATCCCGTTAACTCCTAATGCTAACAGCAAAATGAGGATGAGGGGGTTGTTTTGATTGATGTGACCCAAATGGCTGGTCAAAGCGGTCGGATTGTGCATAAAAATGAGGCTGGCAAAGACGATGACCAGCAAAGTATTCAAGGCTGAAGCCAGCAGACCGCCTAAGGCGCTGTGCCAAGCCGTGCCCTGCGCATGCTTTGGCTGAGCCACCCCTGCAAACAAGCCGGCAAAATAGCGCGGCAAGATCGCAATCAGCGGATTTTGGAAGAGCAGCAAGCTGGCCGGGTCGGCAGGCTGGGTATAAGCGACGATCAGGCTTAAGATGCCCCAAGTCAGCCCAAAAAAGCCGCCCGCTTTGGGGCCCATCAAACCGCCATAAACGGCCACGGTCAAGGGAATGGTGGTGATGGCCGGCAGGCCAGGCAAAATATACAAATAACCCACGTTGGGGACAAACGACTGCAGCAAAAGCAGCCCGGTAAAGATAGCGGTGATTGTGAGAGACTGGGTCTTGTTGCGAACCATCGAAAACTCCTTTACTAGCAAAAAAGCCGCCTCCAAGAGGCGACTTCGCATGTGAACTATGCGGGCAAGAAGACTCGAACTTCCACGGTCTAAAATCGACCACAAGATCCTTAGTCTTGCGCGTCTACCATTCCGCCATGCCCGCGGTACCCAATTAGTTTAGCAAAGATCGGCTAATTAGGCAAGGACAGTTCCAATCTTCCGTGGCAGCGACAACACACGTAGCGGCGCGTGTTGAGCCGCCGCTGCCGCAGGTAAACACGGCCACATTTTGTACAAACATAGCGGTAGCGAAAAGTGCGGGGCAAGGCCGGCGCGTAGCGCAAGCCGCCTACTTGCGCCAAAAGCACTTTAAAGTCCCGGTCGCGGTGGCGGAAACCGCGGTGCAGCAAGTGCAAGTGGTAGTGGCACAATTCGTGTTTGATAATACCTACCAGTTGTTCACGATTATTCAAATAACGATAGTTAAATTCAAGGTTGTGACTAGCCAGCAGGTAGCGGCACCCTGTCGTGCGCAGCCGCCTGTTGATCACGGCTTGGTGGCGAAAAGGCCGGTGGAAGTAAACACGAGACACCTTTTCCACTAAAGCCTGCAGCTCGTCTGGCCTTACTTGCGCCATTTGCGCTGGCAAGCTTTCACGATTTCAACGACTACCACCAGCATGACGCCGGCAGCCAAAACCAGCAGCCACTGATTCAGGTTCAATTCGGTGACGTCAAACAGGCTGGTCAAAAATGGCAATTCAACGGCAGCCATCACCAAGGCCGAGATCACAATCGCCCAGTTGAACCAGCGGTTGCGGAAAGCGTTGTCACTAAACAAAGAGGCATGGATGCTCTTGGAGTTAAAGGCATGGAAGAGCTGGATCAGCCCCAGGGACAGGAAAGCCATCGTCAAAGCATCCCCGTGCTGCAAAGCAGCTGACGCGTGCGGACTGGTAGCCAAACCGATGCCGTAAGTCGTCAGCACGAGCACGCTTTCCAAAATCCCCTGGTAAATGATGGACGTCGACACGCCACCGGAGAAGAAGTTGGACTCACGGCCCCGGGGCTTGTGCTTCATAATGCCCTTTTCGACTGGCTCGACACCCAAAGCAATGGCTGGCAAGGTGTCGGTGACCAAGTTAATCCACAACAGCTGCACTGGGGCCAAAATGTCCCAGCCAAACAAGGTCATGAGGAAGACGGTCAACACTTCGCCGACGTTGCAGCTCATGAGGTAGAGGATCGCCTTTTGAATATTGGCAAAGACCTTGCGGCCTTCCTTGACGGCCGCCACAATTGTTGCAAAGTTGTCGTCGGCCAAAATCATGTCCGAAGCCCCTTTGGAAACTTCCGTACCTGTGATGCCCATGCCAACACCAATGTCGGCCTGTTTCAGACTTGGCGCGTCGTTCACGCCGTCACCAGTCATGGCGACAATCTTGCCATTGGCTTGCCAAGCTTTCACGATCCGCACTTTATGCTCAGGTGACACGCGGGCGTAAACCGAAAACTTTTGGACATTGTCCTGCAGCCAATCATCTGACAGTTGATCAAGCTCGGCGCCGGTAATTACGGCATCGTCCGCATTCGGTCCAATAATGCCTAACCGCTCAGCAATTGCTTGGGCAGTCGTCTGGTGGTCACCCGTAATCATGATGGTGCGGATGCCGGCGGACTTAGCTTCAGCAATCGCCGCCTTGGCCTCCGGCCGTTCTGGGTCGATCATGCCGACCAAACCGGCAAAGATCAGGTCTTGTTCGACGTTCTCACTCTTGGCCTTCGGGAAAAGATGGTCAACCTTGTGGTAAGCGAGGCCCAGGACACGGAGGGCCTGTTCGGCCATTTCGTCATTCGCCGTCAAAATTTTCTTTTGGTCGGCCTCCGTCAGGGCGCGTACCTGGTCTTTTTCGACAATTTG
This sequence comes from Lactobacillus sp., assembly GCA_040773345.1. Classification (GTDB taxonomy): domain Bacteria; phylum Bacillota; class Bacilli; order Lactobacillales; family Lactobacillaceae; genus Lactobacillus. Next base: position 10,371 of record JAXGWL010000002.1, read on the forward strand.
CGTACAACGCTTTAGCAAAAGATCTGGTGCACCTTTGACGGCAACCAGGTAGTAGTCACCATCGACGTTGACCGTACTCATGAGCTTGCGCTCGGAATCAAAGGCTACTTCCTGAACCCGCTTTTTTTCGGTCAACAGCTTGGCGACGTCGACATTCTTGTCAAAAGCGTATTGAATCAGCGCCGTTTCGGTCGGATCGCCTAACAGCTTGCCGCCCTTTTGAATCTTGGTGTCATTGGCCAAGACCATGGCCAGCATGGCCGGTGCGTGGGCCGCCATTTCCTTGTTGGCAGACTGCATCTTGCCATTGTAGTAAAGCTGCTGGACCGTCATTTTATTCTGGGTCAAAGTCCCCGTCTTATCCGAAGCGATCACGTCGGTGGCCCCTAAGGTTTCCACCGCTGGCAGCTTGCGCACAATGGCGTTGTGCTTAGCCATGCGCTGGGTCCCCAAAGCCAAAATAATCGTGACGATTGCCGGCAAGCCTTCTGGAATGGCAGCAACGGCTAGCGAGACGGCCGTCAAGAACATGTTCATGACCAACCGGTTCATTGGCTGGTGCTGCGGGTTTAAAAAGACCCCAATGGCAAAGACCAGCACGCAGACGGCCAAAACCAGGATGGTTAAGACTTTGCCCAGGTGGTTCAGATTCTGCTTTAAAGGCGTGTCGGTGCTGTCCGTCCGGTTCAGCATCTTGGCAATGTGGCCCACTTCCGTCTGCATCCCCGTGGCCACAACGACCCCTTCGCCACGACCGTAGGTGACGTTAGTCGATGAAAAAGCCATGTTGGTGCGTTCGGCTAGCGGCACGTCGCCGTGCAGGGTCTCTTGTCTTTTTGTGACCGGCAGGGATTCGCCCGTTAAGGCCGCTTCTTCGATTTTCAAATTTTGCGCAGAACTGAGACGCAGGTCGGCTGGCACCACGTCGCCGGCTTCTAGCAAAACCAAGTCGCCGGGCACCAGTTCGGGGCTGGGTACTTCCATAATTGCATTGTCACGGCGGACACGGGCTGTCGGCGTCGCCATCTTTTGCAAGGCTTCAATGGCAGCTTCTGACCGAGCTTCCTGCACCAAGCCTAAAATAGCGTTCAAGATGACGACCACTAAGATGATCGCGGCGTCAACCCACTCATTGGCCACAAAGCCTGACAGCAAGGCTGCCACGAGCAAGATGATAATCATCAAATCCTTAAACTGATCAAAGAACTTGGCCATGAGGCCCCGCTTTTTGCCTTGCTGCAATTCGTTAGGCCCGACTTTGGCCAAGCGCTTTTGCGCTTCTGCAGCGCTGATCCCAGCGCGGCTAGAATGCAAGTTGCCTAGCAGCACAGGAATGGGTTTTTGATAAAACTTTTCTTCCACGCTTCTAACTCCTTTTTTCAACAAAAAAAGACTTTATGCCTTGGCATAAGTCTCACGAATTAAGGCAAAACCAGGGTTGCCCCGGCTGGTGGCTTTGCCGCAATCAAAATTGCTGTTACTCCCTTATGGGTTTTATTGTAGCAAATGAATTATTTTTTGTAAAAGTCGTCAAAAATGGTGACGGGCAGGTGCCGTTTGTGGCGACTCTTCAGCCATAGTTCTTCAATTCTTGCAGCAGACTTTGCCGGCACCTCTTTGCCCTCCAAGTAGTCGTCGATATCATGGTAGGACACGCCCAAAGCGGTTTCGTCTGGCAGGTCGGGCTTTTCTTCTTCCAAATCGGCAGTTGGTGCCTTTAAGTACAGGTGCTCTGGGCAGCCTAAGTACTTAAGCAGCGCGCGTCCCTGCCGTTTGTCTAAGCGGAAGAGCGGCGTCAAATCAGCGGCGCCATCGCCAAACTTGGTGAAAAAGCCGCAGAAGTTCTCGGCAGCGTGGTCGGTACCAACCACAGCACCCTTGTTGGCGCCGGCGATAGCATATTGGACGACCATGCGCTCCCGGGCCTTGATATTGCCCTTGTTGAAATCGGTGATCTTTTGGCCCGCGGCTTCGACAGCTTTGACCATGGCGTCGACAGGCTCTTTAATGTTCACAATCAAGTCTTGGTCCGGCTGCTGCCAAGCTACCGCGTCAGCGGCATCTTGGGCGTCGGCCTGGACGCCATAAGGCAAACGAACCGCAATAAATTGGTAAGAATCATCGCCGGTTTCTTGCCGCAGCTCGCTAATCGCCTGCTGGGTCAATTTGCCAGTCAACGTTGAATCCTGGCCACCCGAAATCCCCAAGACGCAGGATTTCAAAAAGGGATTGGCTTTTAAATAATCCTTTAAAAAGTCAACAGATTTTCTAACTTCCTTAGCTGGATCAATTTCAGGCAATACGTGTTCATAAGCAATAATTTCTTTTTGCAATGGTCTCATAATTTAACGCTCTCTTTCTCTAATCCGCTGACGAATGTCGTGAATCAACCGGTTCTTGTGGTCATACAAGGCGCGGGACATATCGACTGGGTAATCTTGGGGGTTCAGGTTGCGCTTGTATTCCCTCCACAAGCCGTCCAAATTGGCCAAGCAGGTCTTGCGAATCTCTGCTAGGCTTGGCTGCTGCCAAACCTGCTGCCCGTCGACAAAGATATCCTGCAGCAGCGGCCGCGCAGTAAAGTCGCTGACCACCTTGTTGATGTATGGGTAGTTGGGGTGGAACATGAACAGAGAAGAGAACTTGCGCGGATCTTCGCCGGCAATGCCTATCCAGTCGCCGTCATTTTTCTTAACGCGGTTGGAGGAAATCCGCCACACCTGCTTTTTGCATGGGGTAGATACTTTAGCGACGTTGGAGGAAATCTTCAAGGTGTCCACCATCTTGCCATTTGCATCGGCAATGGAAACCAGCTTGTAGACAGCCCCCAAAGCAGGCTGATCGTAGCCAGTAATCAGCTTGGTGCCCACGCCCCAGGCGTCAATTTTAGCGCCCTGCATCTTTAAGTTGAGGATAATATTTTCGTCCAAGTCGTTCGAGGCAAAAATTTTAGCGTTCGGGAAGCCAGCGTCATCCAGCTTTTTTCTGACTTGTTTGGAAATGTAGGCCATGTCGCCAGAGTCGATCCGCACGCCGACAAAGTTGATCTTGTCGCCCATTTCCCGCGCCACTTTAATCGCCGTCGGCACGCCTGACCGCAGCGTGTCGTAAGTGTCGACCAGAAAGACGCAATTGTGGTGAGTTTCGGCATAGGCCTTAAAGGCCCGGTACTCGCTGCCAAAGGCTTCCACCAGTGAGTGGGCGTGCGTGCCGGAAATCGGCAGCCCAAAAAGCTTGCCGGCCCGGACATTGCTCGTGGAGTCAAAGCCGCCAATGTAAGCGGCCCGGGCGCCCCACAAGGCGGCGTCAGTTTCTTGCGCCCGCCGCGAGCCAAATTCCATCAAGTTGCCATCGTCACCGACCGCAATCCGAATCCGCGCGGCCTTGGTTGCAATGAGGGCCTGGAAGTTAATGATGTTGAGCAAGGCTGTCTCAACCAGCTGGCACTGGGCCAAGGGCCCTTCCACTTGTACTAAGGGTTCATGGGCAAAGACCAGTTCCCCTTCACGCATCGAACGCACCGTCAGCTTCATGTCAAAGTGCCGCAAGTAGTCGATGAAATCATCGTCGTAGCCCTCTTGCTCCTGCAAATAGTGCAGGTCACTTTCAGAAAAGTGCAAGCTGTTTAGGTACTGAATGGCATGTTCGAGGCCAGCAAAAACCGCAAAGCCGTTGCCAAAAGGCTCTTTTCTGAAAAAAGCCTCAAAGACCGCGTGGCGGTCGGCCATGCCTTCTTTAAAATAGGTGTACATCATGTTGATTTCGTACAGGTCAGTGTGCAAAATCAACGAGTCGTCAGCATCGATTTGTGAGTTGAACATAAGTCTCTTCTCTTCTTTTAGATAACATTAAGCCTATTATAGCCAAATCGGCGGCAAAATAAAAAAGTACTTGCGTGCTTTTTAGCGAAACAGCTTGGCATAAAGGCCGGCTTGCCTCTGCGTCTTGATCCTGACCTTCATGGCCGTGACCAATTTACGCTTGAGGGGTTTGGCCCCTTCCATCCAAGTGCCCGTGAAGACATGGATGGTCTCCGAGTGACGTGATGGGTTGCACAGCACGCCGTCGGGGTAGACGTGGATGCCGTAAGGCAGCCACTGCTCTTTGTTGTTTGGTTTTGCGTGGTACTTTTCCTTTAACAAGTCGGACACGGAAACAGTGTTAACGCCAGCCATTTGGTCGTGGGCATCAAAAGAAAAGTCCCGGTCATCATAATATGCCAGCATGTCGCGCAGCAAGGGGTGTCCTGGTTCGGCGCCAAAGACTGCCGTAAAGGGATTGTCTTTATTTTCAAAGCCGACAAAGGCGCGGTTATTCAGCAAGTCGTGCAGGTCGGTCAAAACCAGCACGTCGGTGTCTAAATAAATGCCGCCCTGTTCGTAAATTGCTGTGGCGCGGATGTAATCAGACACAAAGGCCCATTTTTTGGCGCGGTAGGCTTGCTCGACGTACTTATTGGCGTGGATGTCGAAGTTGTGTTCGTTCCACTCCACGATCTTATAGTCGCCCAGGTGCTTTTGCCAGGTCCGCATGCACCTTTGAATCTTGGCCGGCTTGGGATTGCCACCGACCCAAACATAGTGAATTATCTTCGGAATCATTTATTTTTCCTCAATTTGAACAAAATCACGCACGGTGAAAAATTCCATGATTTGTGCAAGGGCTTCTTTTTGTCCGGCCGGCACCTGCCAATTCGTAGTGCCCTGCGCCAACATGTGCATTATTTCATAGTAGCTTTCGTCTAGACCGCCGTTTTTGATCTGGCGGTTAAACAAGCGGATGTCGCAGCCATGGTAGATCTTAAGCCCGGCTGGCAAGCTGAAGCTGACTTTTTTGTGCTCGTGGTAGTGGCGGGCAAAGCCGACTACTGCAGCCAGGTAAGGGTGGTTAAAGTCTTTAACGCGGCGTGCGGCAACGCGGGGCGTAATGGGAGTTAGGTCCGTTTGTCCTGTTTGAAAAATGACAGGCGCAATGCTGTTTAAGCCCAGCTTATTCAGACCACGCACCCACAAGGACTGCTCGTGAAAAGCCGGCAAGTGCAGCTTAGCCAGCAAGTGATGCAAAAAGCGCAGCTCACCCGACAAAACGTTGACCGCACCGTCGGCAGAATGCAAGTAGTTGCCACCAAAGACGCGGTAGTCAAAGCTAATAAAGTTGGCATTGGTCAAAGTCAAAGCCTGGAAGTTTTGGGCATCAAACCAGGCCGGCATGTTGTCGGTCAAGTAGTTTTGTGCCACCACACCTGCAAAAACGGGCATGCGCCAAAAGACCACGTCGACGTAAGGGTTGCGCCCTAAACCCAAGGCAGCCTTTGCCAAGCTCGTTCTGCTTGGGTAATAGGACTTGGTTCGCACCGTGCGCTGGGGCATGCCATGTTCGTTGATTTCCTGCAGGTTGACGAAAATGCCGTCGGTCTTTTCCCGGGTAATAGCCGTCACTGCCCGGTAAAAGACCAGGTGATCGTGTAAACGGTCGTCAGAATTCAAGACATAGGCAATGTCGCCCGCCGCGTACTGCAGGGCCTTTTTTAAGGCATTCAACTGGTCAGCGTTTTCTTCGTAAACATAAGTAAATTTTTTAACGTTGTTCGCCATAAAGCGAGCGACCGTGGCTCGCGTATCATCAGTGGAACCGTCATCGACGATGATGACTTCCCAGTTCGGGTAAGTCTGGTGCACGACGGATTCCAAAGTTTCCACAATGGTGTCGGCACCATTATAGGTTGGGATCAAGACCGAGATCTTGGGCATTTGCTTGTAGAGCGGCACATCGCCAAAGACATTGACGATTCCTAAAGCGTAGACAAAGCTGAAAACCGCAAAGCAACCATTGATGGCCCCGGCCGCGCTAATTGCAATCGTGCTGCAAGAGATGACGACGAGAGCGATCAGCGCCAGCACGAGGTAAGGCGTTGGCCGGATCGCTTCCTGACTACCGACCCAAAACAAGGCGGCCACAATGATCGCAGCGGAAAACAAGAAGCTGTGCCAGGTGAGCTGGTAGCTGTCTTGCCGCAGCACAATAAAGGCTAGCCCTAAGACCATAACGCCCATGTCGATGAGGAGCAAAGGCCAGCGCAACTGGGCCGTGCGCGTAATAACGACGCGGGCAAGGTAGCTGAACAGCACCAGGGCACCGATCACTAAAATTAAGAGCGAGCTGCCCGTCAGCTGCAGACTGAGCAAAATGCCGAGCGAAATAGCTGTGACTAGGAAGTTTTTCAGATTAAAACGCGCCTCCAAAAAGTAGAGGCTGGCAAAAAAGACCAGGCTGGCAATCGAAATGTACCAGTCTTGGCTCACCGCGGTCCAACCCAATTTTTCAAGGCCCATGGCCAGCAGGAGGCCGAGGAGCAAACTCGAATTTACTTTTTCCACAAACCACTGGTTGAACTGAGCGACTGGCACAAAGGCCAGCAAAATGACCAAGATGAGCCCCAAGGTCGCTGCAGTCAAAAAGCTGGGCAGCAGCTGATTGTTTACCCGGGCCACGAGGCCGGCGATCACTGGCGCTGCACCCAGGCTCACCATCAAAATTTTAGCGGAATGCTTCACTTAATCACGCCTCCCTAAGAGCTCGTAATCGTGCAAAATAGTGCTGAGCTGTTGCTGCAGCGAAAAATGACTTTGCAAATAGTCTTTTTCAGTCAGCGCCATCTTTGACCGCTCAACAGCAGGGCTGGCCGCCATTTGCCGCATGGCCTGGGCCAACTTGTCCTGGGCCCCAACCGGTACAATCAAACCGTGGTCGGCGGCCGGGATCATGGCGTGCATGTCGCCCACGTTGGTCGCAATGAGGGGCAGCAAATGATCGGCGGCCTCTAGCAGGACCAGTGGAAAACTTTCTGAATAACTGGCCAAAATGGCCGCATCCATTTTGCGGTAGAGCTGCCCCAACTCGGCGTGGCTTAAAAAGCCGTGGAAAATTACTTGCTCATTTAAACCCAAGTCACGGACTAAATCGTGCAACGCCTGCTCTTGGCTGCCACTACCAGCTAGGTGCAGGTGAATATTCGGGTCGCCAGTCTGCTTTAAAGCGCGTAAGAGCAGGGCCTGCCCTTTAACCTTTTCAAAACGAGCGACGTTCACCAAGTTGAAAAAGGGGTGGGGAAACTTGCTGGCAATAGCGCTGTTGCCATGAAAAGCAATGCCATTGTAGATGACCTGAATTTTGCTCGGCGCAACGCCCGCTTGGTTGCTGAGCAATTCGGCAAAGCGGTGCGTAATTGCCAAGACCAAATCACAGTGGTGCAAACTCGCCAGGTTGAGCCTGGTAAAGGCCTTGCCTAACAGTCCGCGATCCGCAAAATCCTGCAGCGGGTCTGAATGTACCGTAATCACCCATTTGGCGTGCAGGCGCCGGTGGATTAAATCCAGATACAAATTGGCCCGGGCACCGTGACTGTGGACAATGTCAAAATGACCTTGGTTGATGAATTGCACCAAGCGGTGCAAGCTCGTCAGATCGTAACGACTCTTGGCGCCCAGGACCGTCGTCTTGATACCCTGCTGGCGGGCTGCTTGGGCCACGGGGCCTTCGGCCAGCGTCAGCAGTTCAAAAGCCTGGCCCTCTTTTTTAGCCTGGCTTAACAAATTAACAATATGAAAAAGACCGCCGCCTGTTTCCAGGCCAGCGTTGACGTGCAATACTTTCATTATCTATGTCTGCGCTCTCTTTTCGCGTGTCTCACCTCGGCGACAAATTTCGGTAGCACTAGGCTGCGCTTAAAGCGACTGGGGTTTTTAACCAAACGATAAAACCACTCCAAGTGGGCTCTTTGCACGACTTTGGGTGCCCGTTTGACGGCACTCGAAAAGGCGTCAAAGCTGCCACCCACGCCCATCATCAAGGCTGGCAAATCGGAGCGGCGCAAAAGTGCCAGCAGCTCTTCTTGCCGTGGATAGCCAATCGCCGCAAAGACCAAGTCTGGTTGCGTAGCCGCAATTTTTTTGGCCTCAGCCTCTAAACTGTCTTGGAAATAGCCATCGTAAGCCCCGACCAAGTCAATGCCCGGGTAATCACGCGCGACTTTGTCACGAACTGCGGCAATGACCTCCGGCTTAGCGCCCAGTAAGTAGACGCGCAGGCCGCGCAAATCGGCCACCTGCATTAGCCAGACAAACAAGTCGTAGCCGGTCACCCGTTCTTTCAGCGGGGTCTTGAGCATTTGCGCTGCCTTGACGACGCCGATGCCATCGGGAGTGACAAAATCAGCATCTTCGTTGATGATGCGCATGAATTCAGGATCCTGACGTGCGGCCATGACGATCTCCGGGTTAGCAGTCACTACCAGCGTGGACAGGTGATTGTTCAGTCTGCTAATAAATTCATTTTGAAATTCATGAAAATCAAGATTGTCGAACTCGACGCCGAGAATCGATACTTTGCTCATCGTTAAGCACCCCTCTTCAGAATTTTCTTTACTATGGTAATGATATCTTGATTGAGATCAAATTTAAACAAGAACATCAGGCCCGCGTAGATTGCCATGACAATGATTGACTTCAAGCACATGTTCAAAAAGGCGGAAGGGATGACGTTAGGCATCAGCATCCCCACCGCAAAGGCGATGATGCCAATTAAAAAGTACTTCGGAATATCTTGAAAAACGTAGCGGAAGTCGTAGGCATCGCGCACAATCCACAGCCGTAAGATGCAGACGACTAGTTCGGTCGTCAAAATAGCGATCATCGCACCCGTAGCGGCAAACGGCCGGTCGAGCAAGCAAGCCAAGACGCATTCCAAGACGGCCCCGATCACGACTGGAATCGCATAGTCAAGGTCCCGCTTATTGGCCAGTGCAAACTGGTTGGCAAAGACCCCGCCCATCGGGATCATGATGATGGTCAGTGTGAACCAGAACATCAGATTGGTCATCGGAATGTACTTTTCACCAAAGAAAAACGGGACGAACTGCTCGGTATTGACCATGACGACGACGGCAAAAATGACGCCCAGCATGACCGTGGATTCGAGCGACTTGCGCAAGACGATCTTTTGCTTGTCTTTGCCCTCGGCCGCCATTTTCGGCATCATGACCAAGGTAATGGACGTGATCACGCCCAAAATCATATTGGAGATCCGCTGGGAGTTGTCATAAAACGATACCTGGGCCGAACTTTGGAAAAGACCTAAGAGCGGCTTGTCCAAGGAAGTGTATACCTGCGTCGCAATCTGGGGAATTAAGAGCGTGATGATCGCGATCACTGATTCTTTCAGCTTGTAAAAGTGCCTGGTTGGTTTATTGACGTACTTATTGATGTTGACCCAAAAGACCATGGAACCTAGCAGCGTGGAAACCGACATGATCAGCATGTACTTCCACAAGTCGCCGGCACCCTTGACCAGAGCGAAGATAAAGACCACTGAAGCCAAGCGCACCAGCGTATTTCTTAAAACCACTTTGCCAAATTCCTGCAGACCCTGGAAAAACCAGGAGATATCCAGCTGAGCTGACACCATGTAAGGCATCATCAGGTAAAAGTAGGTCCAATATTTGATGTGGAAAATTGTGATGACGATGAGGATAATCAGGATCGTCACAAAACCAGCAATCGCCTGGAAATACCACAGGCCCCAAAAGGCTTCCGTCAACTCTTGCCGCGTGCTAAGGGCCCGTGTCCGGGCAATGGTCCGCATCCCAATGTAAGACACCGACAAGGTGCAAAATACCATCAAAAATTGGATGCTGTTGTTGACCGAGCTGTAAATGCCGTAACGCGCCGGCCCCAGGCTGCGCGACAGGTAAGGCACGGTGATGAGTGGTACCAGCACCAAAAAAATCTGGTAAGTCGCATTGTAAAAAATGTTTAGCAGTGTTTTTTTCAAAACTAATCCCCTCTACTGCTGCAAGTGCTGCAAGCTTTGCCAAACACGACGACAATTTTCCGTGCGCGGCACGGTGTAGGTCAAGCTGAGCCAATATTGGCGCGCCCTTTGAAAATCGTCCTGCCCCAAATTCATGAGCGCACTCAACAGTTCAACCTGGCTGTTGACAGTCAAACCGGGCACTACTTTTTTATAAGGCGTAAGCAGCAGGCCCCGCGTTTTTTCGTACTGCGTCAGGAAGTTGGTAATAAAGAAGACCGGCTTGTTCAAATGCAGGTAGTCAAAATAAATTGACGAAAAGTCGGTGATTAAATAGTCGGTTTGCCCTAACAGCTCGTACAAGTCGATTTTTTTCTTAAACAGATAATCGTTATCCAAAAAGCAAATGTTGGAATACAAGTGCCGGCTGGCTTGCACCATCTTCATCTCGTAAGGGTGCAGCTTGATGATCAAGTAGTGGTGCAGACTGGCCAAAGCTGCATTCAGTTTAGCCCCATCAAAGTCGCTAAAGGCAAAAAAGTTGCCGTTCTCAATCTGCAGCATGACCTCGCGGTCAGCGAGTTCAAAGCGAAAAGTCGGCATGTAAACCCCAATTTTAGCCTGTGGATCGGCAACAGCAAACAAGTCTTTTAACAATTCCTGTTTGCTGAGCGCCGGTTGGTACAGCGCATCAATGCGTGGAAAACCCGTTTCTTGGTACTTTTTGCCTTCAATGCCGATGCAGGCCGACATTAAGGTTGCGTACAGCGCACTAGAGCTTGTCACATGATCCGCGCTCTTGCGCCAGAGCTGCGCATTTTTTTGGTTAGCTGCATAGTCGGTATTGGCCGCCATCAGGCCCATGCGTTTTAACGGGATGCCGTGCCAAAAGCTAGTGCAGACCTGCATTTTTTTGATTTTAAAAGGCTGGTGGGTCGTAAACAGATACTTGGCTCGCCCGATCTTGACCCAGGTAGCCCAAGGCAAATGTGAGCTAGGCCAGGGCTCAACGAGGGTCGCCTTGATTTGCGGCTGGTTCTTTTTCAAGTATTTGTAGAAAATGTAGCCGTTGGAACCAGAGCGGCCGGCGCCATTTAAGATGACATATTCGTCTGGCCGCGTTCTGACAAAGTGCAGGGCAAATTTAAGCAGCCCAAGATAAAGTCTGAATAAGAAACTTTTCATTTGCTTTCCTTCCTAATGTTATGAAACATTGTAGCAAATTGCCGCTCAGGCGTTAAAAAACAATAGAAAATTTTTACCATTTTGAGCGCCTAGCTTTGCTAAAATAGAAGGGAAAATAAGGAGTCCCATTATGAAAAAAGTAATTACTTACGGCACATTTGACCTGCTGCACTACGGTCACGTCCGCCTGCTCAAAAGAGCGCGAGCTTTGGGCGACTACCTGATCGTAGGCTTATCGACCGACGAGTTCAACGAGTTTAAAAAGCACAAAGAGGCTTACAACAGTTACGCAGAACGCAAGTACATCCTGGAAGCGATCCGCTATGTTGACAAAGTCATCCCCGAAAAAGACTGGGGCCAAAAAATTTCTGACGTCAAAAAATACGACATCGACACCTTCGTCATGGGCGACGACTGGCAAGGGCAATTTGATTTTCTAAAGCCTTATTGCAAGGTCGTCTACCTGCCCCGGACGCCAGGTATTTCGACCAGCAAGATTAAAGAGGATTTAAAATAAATAATAAAAGGCCACAGCTAATGCTGTGGCCTTTTTGCCTGCCAATTTTTATTTTTTAAAAGTAAATTCAAAGCGGTCCGCGACGTAGTATGCGCGCGTATATTCAAAGGGCTCACCAGAAGCAAACGTCGTCACCTGCCGGCGGGTGATCAGCGGCTGCCCTTTTTTGGTCCGGAGGTAGCGGGCGTCCTGTTCATTGGCCACGGCCGCCCCAATATTTTCAACCACGCTGCCCAGCTGGTAGCCGCCTTGTTCCAGCGTGTGGTAGAGGTGAGTTGAGATGTCTTTTTTAGAAAAACCGGTGAGGAGCTTGGAAGGCAAGGCAACAACCTCGTAACAAATTGGCAATTGATCGGCATAGCGAATCCGCTCCATGCGCAGCACTTCATCATTGTCGCCCAGCTTCAGCTTTTCTTTTTCTGATAAAAAAGGCGTCCCCGTGTAATAAGAAATCAGTTTCGAAGATGGCACCTGGCCGTTCGCCCGGGTAATTTGGCCAAAGCTCATGACGCCGGACATCTTTTCCTGCACCTTGCGGCTGGCCACAAAAGTACCACTGCCGATACGCCGCTCTAAGATACCCTCGTCTTCCAAGGTCTTAATCGCCTGCCGGCTCGTCATCCGCGACACGCCAAAATCTTCGGCGAGCTGCCGTTCAGCGGGAATGCGTTTGCCCACCTGAAAACGGCCCTTTTCGATATCTCGTTTCAGCTGATTATGAATGCGAATGTAAATTGGTTCTTGCAAAACAATAACCCCTCATGCCTTTATATTACTGACATTTCCTATTCTATCTATAAAATTGGTATATAGCAATTACTTTTTGGTCCAGTCAATGCCAGTAATTTTAACCTGGGCCAGGGGACTCTGCTCAACTGCAATTTTTTCTTGACTGCTGAGCACGGCGACTGTCAGTTGCGCTTGGTCATGCACGCCTAAGGGACGACCCTCGTTGGCAAAAGACAAAGAACGGCCGTTTAGCTGGGCATGGTCTGTGAGCAGCAAGAAGTATTCAAAGGCGGTCTTGCCAGTCAGCTGGACCCGGTTCATGTTGACTTTGGTGTGGTCATGCAATTCGCAAACGGCCAAGATCCGGGAGCTAGCGAGCGTGAGCAACGCGTTTTCGCCGGCTAACAGGCGCTCAATTTCCGTGTTCTGAATTAAATTTCTGGTCTGACCACCCAAATAGCAGGTCCCCTGTAAATGACAGCTGACTAGATTCAGCCAGCAATTTTCCGTGGCGTAAAAACAGTTGTCGTCACGCGCGGTCACCGTTGTCTGCAATAAGTTCAGCCAGGTCTTGCCGCGCAAAATCAGGCGCAAGATGCGGGAATCGTTGATGTCCAGTTCACAATCGCTTTGGGAATAGGTCGCCAGCATCCCCACAATTTTGCTGTTGATTAAAATGACGGTGCCATGACCTTGAATGCCGATGGCGGCATACTGGTCGCTGTCATAGCGAATGACGCTGTTAGCCATGGTTACGCGATAGTCGGCGCCCGGAAACAGCGACAAGCTGCCGCCAATAATCTGGCTGTCGTAAATTTCCAAAGTACACTGACCACTGGCCGCAATGGCCGCCGTATCAGCAACCCCGGCCTTAATAACGACCTGGCGCAGCGTCAGATAGGTGTTGGCGTCCGGGCTAATGTAAAGGGCATTGTTTTTGGTCTTCGTCTCTATGCACAGATTTTCCAACGTAAAAAAGCTGCAATCAGCTTCCAACTGACAAAAACCAGCCAGCGTTGTATCTTCCGGCAGAGCTCCCAAGCCCTTAATCGTCACGTTGACGGCTGAAAAGCCCTGCGCGGGCAGCTCATAGTAGCCAGGCTCTAACAGCAAGACATCGTCGGGCAGCAGTTCTTTTAAAATTGCTGGCCAGGGATGATCTTTAGAAATTCGCATGATTCTTGCCATAAGCTGCCTCCTAGCTCAAGCAACAAAAAACGCCATCACGAGGGATGACGTTTTTTGCGGGTTGGACGTAAAAATATTAAATATTCTTACCATTGGGTTAGCTGGATTCGAACCAGCGCATGATGGTACCAAAAAC
>JAXGWL010000003.1:0-18905 GCA_040773345.1 Lactobacillus sp.
AAAAACACTATAATTAGAGATGATTGTTGACGGATATTTTTAAAGAACCCGTGGAAAGGAAGATCAACATGGATAAAGCAGAACAAGACAAGCTGAAGAAACAAGCGGCCCAAAAAGCGGCTGCCATGGTTGAATCAGGGATGATCTTAGGCGTCGGGACTGGTTCGACGGTTAAGTTCTTCATTGACGCTTTAGGTGAGCGCAAGGATCACGACGGGCTAAAACTGAAGGCGATCGTGACTACTTCTAGCCGGAGTCAGCGCCAATTGGAGAGCCTCGGCTTCCATGTTTCCAAATTGGCCGACATCGACCAGGCCGATTTGACGGTCGATGGTGCCGACCGCGTCGCTGACAACTTTGACGGCATCAAAGGCGGTGGCGGTGCTTTGACTTTGGAAAAGAACGTGGCCGCCAACTCTAAAAAAATTATTTGGATTGTTGATGAAAGCAAGCTAGTGCATAACTTGAGCGGCTTTCCACTGCCAGTTGAAGTGCTGCCTATTTCTTGTGAACAGGTTAAGCGCCGCCTAGCAGCACAGGGTCTCAACCCAGAATTTAGAAAAGACGAGACTGGCAAACGCTTTGTCACCCACTATGGCAACTACATTTTGGACTTGCACGTCGACCCAATCCCAGTGCCAGCCGGCTTAGCTGATTACCTGGACCACACAGTGGGCATCGTTGAACACGGCTTGTTTTTAAACATGTGCGACGAAGTGATTATTGCTCACAGCAATGGTCAGATCGAAGATCGCAAGAGATAAGGGAGTTTCTAAGTGGCAGAATTGGTTTATCGCAACGTCATGCGCGATCTAAAAAACAAAATTGCCCAGGGTGAATTTGAGCAGCTCAAGCTGCCTGATGAACGCAGCCTGGCTCGCCAATATGACGTTTCACGGTCTTCTTTGAAAAGAGCCTTAGAGCTGCTGGCTCAGCAGGGCATTATTTTTAAAAAAAGAGGGAGCGGAACTTTCATCAATCCGCTCTACCTCAAAAATCAATCGCTTTTTAAATATGAAGGTTCCAATTTAGGCATCACTGATTCTTTCAAAATACCTGGCAAAAAGCAGAGCATCAAGATTTTAGCCTACCAGGTCATTGCTCCTAGCGCAGACTTGCGGCAAGACTTGTTTCTGCAGGAAGGCGACTTTGTGTATGAAATCAAGCGCTTGCGGCTCATCGATGAGCAGCCTTTTATGATTGAAACGGGCTATATCCCGATTAAAATTTTGCCGCAGCTGAAGCCTAAGGTGTTGGAGGGCTCTTTGTTCAACTACCTCCAGGATGCCTGGGGCAAGTCCGTGACACGATCATTTTTGAACATTACGGTCGAGCCTTCTAATGCCAACGATCAGAAAATGCTGAAACTGACGGCGAATGAGCCGGTTGGTGTTATGAGTGGGATTTTCTTTTTAGACGACGGCACGCCTTTTGAAGTGTCTAACATGCGGCTCCACTATAAATACATGAAATACAACACTTTTGTGAACTTAAATCAGATCTAAAAAAGAGCCTGGCCAAACGCCAGGCTCTTTTAGCTTGCTGTTTAAAAATTAAGCTCTGTGGAAAAGTAGGTAGCCGCCACCAGCTACAGCCGCAATTGCTAAAACTGGCAAGACGACGTAGGAGGCGACGACCGCTAAGATGCCGATGACAGTCACAAAGGCCAAGATTTTGACTAGGCCCCAGCTGAGCTTGATGCCTAGCCAGAGCAAGAAGATGAAGAGAAATAGGGATAAAAGGATCATGCTTGTCCCTCCTTTTTATTTGGCAATATTATAGCATGACCCGCAACAAAAGTGGCTTTAGAAATTGGTAGGTATCATTTATCAAATAGGTTGCATATGGCCGGACTGGCTGTTATGATTAATAACGAAAAAGGTCCTTGTTTTTATAGGAGAGCAATAATGTCAGCAGATTACGATTCTAAAGAATATTTGAAGAGTGTTGACGCTTACTGGCGGGCTGCTAACTACTTGTCAGTAGGTCAGTTGTTTTTGATGCACAACCCACTTTTAAAGCGTGAGTTGAAGGCTTCAGATGTTAAGCCAAAACCAATTGGTCACTGGGGCACGATCGCACCGCAGAATTTTATTTACGCTCATTTAAACAGAGTCATTAAAAAGTACAACCTGAACATGTTCTATATTGAAGGTTCAGGTCACGGTGGCCAGGTCATGGTTTCCAACTCATACCTGGATGGTTCTTACACCCAAAGATACCCACAAATCACGCAAGACGAACAAGGGATGGCGCGGTTGTTCAAGCGCTTCTCATTCCCAGGCGGTGTAGCTTCACACGCTGCTCCTGAAACGCCAGGCTCAATCCACGAAGGTGGTGAGCTGGGTTACTCACTGTCACACGCAACGGGTGCAATCTTAGACAACCCAGACGTGATTGCAGCCACCGAAATTGGTGACGGTGAATCAGAAACTGGCCCACTGGCTACTTCCTGGTTCTCTGACAAGTTCATCAACCCGGTCAAAGATGGTGCTGTACTGCCAATTCTGCAGATCAACGGTTTTAAGATTTCTAACCCGACCATCGTCGCTCGCATGAGCAACGAAGACTTGACGAAGTACTTTGAAGGCATGGGCTGGCACCCATACTTTGTCTCCGTCTTTAAGGGCGGCCGTTTTGACGGCGAAAAGGACCCAATGCAGGTTCACGAAGAAATGGCCAAGACTATGGATGCCGTCATTGAAGAAATCAAGGCCATTCAAAAGAAGGCGCGCGACAACAACGACCCATCACTGCCAAGATGGCCAATGATTATCTTCCAATGCCCAAAGGGCTGGACTGGTCCAAAGAAGGATTTGGATGGCAACCCAATCGAAAACTCCTTCCGGGCCCACCAGATTCCAATTCCAGTTTCCCAAGCTCACATGGAGCACAAGGACATCCTGGTCAACTGGCTCAAGTCTTACAAGCCAGAAGAATTGTTTAACGAAGACGGTTCGCCAAAGGACATTGTCTTAGAAAATACGGTCAAGGGCGACCAAAGAATGGCCATGAACCCAGTGACTAACGGCGGTATCAAGCCTAAACGCCTGCACTTGCCTGATTGGCGCGACTTCGCAGTTGACGTTAAAAAGCCAGGCAGCGTTGAAGCCCAAGATATGGCTGAATGGGCTAAATACTTGGATAAAGTTGCCGAACTGAACCCAACTACTTTCCGCGGCTTTGGGCCTGACGAATCTAAGTCCAACCGCTTGTTCCAACTGCTGGATGACCAAAAGCGGCAGTGGGAAGAAGAAATCCATGAGCCAAACGATGAAAACTTGGCCCCAAGTGGTCGCATCATCGACTCACAATTGTCTGAGCACCAAGACGAAGGCTGGCTGGAAGGCTACGTCCTGACTGGTCGGCATGGCTTCTTTGCTACTTACGAAGCCTTCGGCCGCGTCGTTGACTCAATGCTGACCCAGCACTTCAAGTGGCTGCGCAAGGCTAAGGAATTGTACTGGCGTCATGATTACCCATCCTTGAACTTTGTTTCAACTTCCACTGTGTTCCAGCAGGACCACAATGGTTACACTCACCAGGACCCAGGCGTTTTGACTCACTTGTATGAAAAAGGTCACGCCGACTTGGTTCACGAATACCT
The DNA here is from genome assembly GCA_040773345.1 of Lactobacillus sp. Classification (GTDB taxonomy): domain Bacteria; phylum Bacillota; class Bacilli; order Lactobacillales; family Lactobacillaceae; genus Lactobacillus. The sequence continues at coordinate 3,608 of JAXGWL010000003.1, forward strand.
GCCTGCTGACACCAACTCATTGCTGGCCGTTTCCGAAAAGGCCTTTACTGAGCGTGAATGCATTAACGTCTTGGTAACTTCTAAGCAGCCACGGCCACAATGGTTTACGCCAGCAGAAGCTCAAAAGCTGACGCGCCAAGGCTTAATGTACGTTGACTGGGCTTCCACTGATCACGGCGCAAAGCCAGACGTTGTCTTTGCTTCAACCGCTTGTGAACCAACCATTGAAACTTTGGCTGCCATAGACTTGTTGCACGACAACTTCCCAGAATTGAAGATCCGCTACATCAATGTGCTCGATGTCATGAAGCTGATGGATCCAGAGAAGAATCCAAACGCTTTAACCAATGAAGAATTTGACCGGCTCTTCCCAAAGGGCACCCCAGTTATCTTCGCATGGCACGGCTTCAAGCCAATGATGGAATCCATCTGGTTTGACCGTGGTCGTGGCAAGAACGAAGTCCACGTTCATGGTTATGAAGAAAATGGTGATATTACGACACCGTTTGACATGCGGGTTTTGAACCACATGGACCGCTTCGACTTGGCTAAGGATGCAGTAGAAAGCACGGGCTTGGCAGACGCTCACGCCGACTTCTTAAGTAAGATGGACGACGAGCTGGCTAAGCACCACACTTACATCCGGGACAACGGTAAGGACCTGCCAGAAGTTACTTCTTGGCAATGGAAAGGCCTCAAATAAAACTGCTCTTTCTCTTAGTTTGTGATTTTTAAGAACCGCTCAGCTTTTGCTGGCGGTTTTTTTACTTGTTTAAAAAATAGAGTAGAATAATGCTAGTGCAGTTTAGTTGAAGGAAGACTTTCATTTTGGACACACAGCAGATTATTGCTAATTTAATTGCCATCGTTATTATTTTTATGTTTGCGGCCTTTTTTGTCGCCGCAGAATTTGCCCTCGTGCAGACCCGGCCAAGTCAGTTGGAAGATATGCTGGCCAACGGCCAGGGCAACCCGCGTAAAATTCACCGTGCCCTGCACATGGTGCACAATTTAAATGAATATTTGTCGACGACACAGGTCGGCACTTCACTAGTCGGCATCATCTTAGGCTGGATTGGTGAGGATACGACGAGCGCACTGCTCTTGCGCTTGTTTGGCATCACTGGCTGGTTGCACGGTACCTCTGCGCACGTAGTGGGCTCAGTTGTGGGCATTATTTTATTGACCTATTTAGAAGTAGTTTTGACAGAGATTGTGCCCAAGAATATCGCGATTGATATTTCCGTCAAAATGCTGATGCGGGTCGTCACGCCTCTGCATGTCTTCCATACCCTCGTTTATCCCTTTGTCTGGCTCCTCAATGTTTCTGCCACTGGGATCATCAAAATGCTGGGCTATGAGGCGGCCGATGAAGAAAACCAGACTTATTCGCAATCTGAAATTTTGCGTCTGTCGCGCAACGCCGTGCACGGTGGGGCCTTAGATAAAGATGACTTAAAATACATGGAACGGGCTTTCAAGCTGAATGACAAGGTCGCCAAGGATATCATGACCGACCGGACGCGCTTGGAAGTCTTAGATTCAACGACGACTATTGCGGAAGCACTTGCTAAGTATATCAAGGAAGGCTTTTCACGCTTTCCAGTTGTCCGGGACAATGATAAAGACGATGTGGTCGGCTATGTTTATGCTTTTGACATTGTTGAAAGCAGCGCCAAACAGGGCAAGGTGCCGGTCACCAGAATTATCCGGACAATCATTACGGTCCCTGAATCGATGCCCATTCAAGATATCCTCCAACTCATGATTAAAAAGCACACGCCAATCGTGCTGGTGGTTGATGAATACGGGGGCACTTCAGGCATCGTAACTGATAAGGATATTTACGAGGAATTGTTTGGGACTGTCAAGGATGAAATCGACGACGTTTCGGACGATTACATTGTCAAAGACAAGCAAGGCCAGATTCGCGTCTCTGGCAAAACAACGCTGTATGATTTTGAACGTTATTTCCATACACAATTGAAGGCCTTCCAGGACAGCGATATCATCACAATTGGCGGTTACATGATGGAGCATTATTCGGATTTGGAAAAAGACGCTAGCGTCGAATTTGGTGGTTTTAAGTTTACTTTAACTAACGTTGAACAGGGCTTCATGCGCTGGTTCGTTGTCGAACAAGTTTCACAAACAAAGGTTAAGCCAAAAGTAAAAGACGAATAAAATTTCGCAGGGTGAAAAATTCACCCTGCTTTTTTTAGATTTAATGTTATAATAGGGCCCAATCAATTATTTAAGCAGAAAGGGATAGCAATGGCTGACAGAGACAATATTAATGACATCATTGATCACAAGCTGTTTAGCGAAGACGACATTCATGAAATGACCGTCCGCTTGGGCAAGCAGCTGACCCACGACTACGCAGGCAAGTTTCCGGTCGTCATCGGTGCTTTAAAGGGTGCGGTCTTTTTCATGACCGACCTGGTGCGGCAGATGGATGTTAAACTGCAGATGGACTTTTTAGATGTGTCCAGTTATGGCAATGGTTTTTCATCCAGTGGCAAAGTTAAGCTCTTAACGGACGTGACCTGCGACGTTAAGGGTCGTGACGTTTTAATCGTCGAAGATATCGTGGACACCGGTTTGACTTTAAAATACATGAAAAACCTGCTGAAGGGCCGCGGTGCAAAGTCGGTTAAGTGCTGTGCCATGTTAAACAAGACGGCGAACCGGATCAATGATGTCACGGTTGACTACTACGGGTCCCATGTCGACAACGAATTCGTGGTCGGCTTTGGTCTTGATTACTTGAATGCTTACCGCAACATTCCTTACGTTGGTGTTTTAAAACAATCTGTGATTGACGCTAATCAAGATAAAGAATAAAAATAATTTTTGCCATCAAAAAAAGGGTGACTGAGCAGACACCCTTTTTTGCGTGCTTAATTTTCTTGCCACCGGCGGCTCCAGTAATAGACAGGGATGCCTAAGGCAGTGAGACCAAGGCCAATTAAAGATAAAACGGGCTGGTTGATGATCGTGGAAATGATGACGAATAGTCCGCCACCAATCGAAATGATGGGGATCACTGGGTACCAAGGCACGATGTAGGGCCGGTTCAGTTCTGGTTCGCGCAGCCGCAGCACAACCACCGCGATGGAGACCAGGGTCGTGAAAGTCCACATGACGAAGACCAGCATATCCGTTAAGAGGTCAAAAGAGCCCAGCAGGATCATGACACAGGCGATTGCCAAAATTAACAGCGCAGAGATGGTCGGCACGCCAGTATTAACGTTGGCGCGCCCAATTTTATTGGCAAATGGCAAGCGTTTTTTCTTGGCCAAAACGTAAGGAATCCGGATGCCCGCTAGTGTAAAGCCATTGATCGCACCATAGACAGACACTAAGATACCGATGTTGACGAGCAGACCACCGAGCTTGCCAAACAGGTGCAGGCAGGCTTGGTAGGCGGCATTGGCATTGCCCATGATTTTGTTGAAAGGCAAGACAGTCATAAAGGTGTAGTTGACGGCAATGTAGATCACAGTGATCAGGCTCAGGCCTAAGATAATTGCCCGCGACATGTTTTTCTCCGGATTTTGCACCTCGCCCGCCAAATTAGTGACCCCAATCCAGCCATCATAAGCAAACAAGGCCGACAGCAGTCCTTGACTCAAAGCACTGTCAAAAGTGTGGCCGTGACCTGGAGCAAGCGGAAAAATTTGAATGCCAATCTTGTTTGCATTGGTGATGCCAAAAGCGACAATCAAAATTAAGGGGATGAACTTTAAAAAGGTCACCACTGCTTGCATTCTGATCGAAAATTTGGTGCCAATGAAGTTTAAAGCCGTGATAAAAACAGCAGTACCGATGGCAAGCAGACTCGTCCAGCGCAAAGAGATGCCGAGCATGGTGGCCAATTGTTGAGCAAAAACCACGCTGAGGGCCCCGATATTGGCTGGATAGTAGACAAGCATCTGTGCCCAACCGAATAAGAAGCCCCAGAGTTTACCATAGGTGTAGGAAATATATTCAATGGTCCCGCCCGTGACCGGCAACGCGGCTGCAATTTCTGAAACGGTCAGGCCTGAGGCAATGGACAACACGCCCGCCAACACCCAGACAAACAGGGCTAGGGACGTGCTGCCCGTTTGCCTGGTGATGGTGCCAATTTTAAAAAAAACGCCGCCGCCGATGACGGTCCCCACGACAGTGGCGAGCGCCTGGCTAAAAGTAATATGTCTCTTCAATCTTTATCTCCAATCGTTATCAAATATAATACCGCAAAAATAAGAAATAATTTGCTAAAATAACTAGCGGGAGGTGACAAAATGGCCAAGTTTCACCATCGCTGGACCTTGCCTGCACTGCTCGCGGCGCTGGCAGCAGCCCTCATTGCTTTAGCACTGGGCTTCAACCACTATCGCCAAGCAACGACGTTGCCCCACGGCGCCGACTTAAGCCAGATTGGCGTTGAATTGACACAAGATCAGGACTTTGTCGATTTGCAGGCCTTGAAAAGCAGGGGCATCGACTTTGTTTACTTAAAGAGCACGCAGGGCCGCACCTATTTTGATGAAAACTATGACTTTTATAAAAGCCAGTTGCAGGGCAGTGATTTGCCTTTTGGCACGATTATCTTAGTATCCAGTCAATCGACGCCGCGGGCGCAGCTCTCTTATTTTTTAAAAAAAACGGGGACTGATCATGGCAGCTTGCCGCTTTTGTTAGAGCCAGCGCCCAGCCAAAGTCAAACCCAGGCTGAAGTCGCTTTGCGAAAAGTCGCTGCCTTGCTAGTGCACCACGGTCAAAAGATTATGGTGTTAACGGCTGACAGCTCTGGCTATCCACAAGGGACGCTGTTTATGGCGACAGGCGGAACGGCACCGCAACGCCGGCGTTACGCTTTCTGGCGTTACACGACAAATGGCCGCGTCCACAATGTAAACCAGTTACAGCAAGGGGTCACGATGTTTGCTTATCTGGGTAGCAATAGCGCGTTTTTGAATAGCTTCGGACAAACGGGAGGAGCGCAGTAATGTATTCGCAAGCAATCGCTAAAGAATTGAAAAAAAAGGGTTTGGTGCGACCAACGCTGATCCAGGAGCGTAGCTGGCCCATTGTTATGGCTGGCGACAACCTCTTTGCTTTGTCGAAGACCGGCACTGGCAAAACATTGGCTTACTTGCTGCCAGTGTTAGAAAAAATGGCCCAGCAGGAAGGACAAGCAGTCATCTTTGAGCCAACTAGCGAGTTGGCCTTGCAGACCAACCAAATTGCTCAAAATTACGCCCAGGCTCTGGGGCTTAAAACCTTGGCCTTAGCTGGCAGTGGCAGTCGCAAACGGCAGCTGGAAAAACTGCGTGGGCGCAAGCCGCAGGTGCTGATCGTGACCCCAGGCCGCTTTTTTGACCTGCTGGCCGCCAAGAAAATTAAGGCTCGAGCTTTACAAATTCTGGTTTTAGACGAGCCAGACGATTTATTGGAATTTAAGACACTGGCCCTTTTTGCAGACTTGGGACAGCAAGCACCGCAGGCCCAAGTTTTGCTTTTTGGGGCCAGCGCGTCGGCCAATTCGCGCCGGTGTGAAGAAATTTTTGACCGTCCTTTTATCCAGCTGGATGTGCGCAACGAGCAGCGGCTGCACCTACGCCACTACTTCTTACAAGTCGACAATCGTCACAAGCTCGACTATTTGAAGCGGGTGACGCGCTTACCGCATTTTAAGGGCATTGTCTTTTTCGACAACAACGAACGGCTCAACCAGTTTGCTTCCATTTTAGGCCACAGCAAGCTGCGCTTTGCCGTGCTGGGCACGGGTCAGTCAAAGCAGGAGCGCAGCCGCGCTAGACAAGCAATGCTGACGGGCAAGGTCCGTCTGCTGCTAGCCACTGACCTGGCAGCGCGCGGTCTGGACCTGCCTGGCCTGACCTATGTCATTAACTTTGATTTACCAGAAAATTGGTCTGTTTATCTACACCGCAGTGGACGAACAGGGCGCATGGGCCACGCTGGCACTTGTCTAACTCTGGGTGATGACCACGATGGCCGTCGTTTGACCGCCTTGCTCGCTGACCACGTTGTGCTGCAACGTGTTTGGTTTGGCAAAAAGAGTTTGGTTAAAAAACAACCGCAGACCAATAAGGTTGTTCCTAAAAAGCATAAAAAACGCCTGCGTGACCGTAAAAATAAGGGCTACCATGTTGCCAAGTGGAGGAGCAAGAAACAATGAAAGGCTTTATTAATTGGCTGCAGCGTTTTATTCTCCCTTGGGCCGCTAGGATTGGCCGTGTACGCTGGCTGGCGGCGCTGCGTGATGCCTTCGTGATTTTGCTGCCGGTGAACTTGCTGGGCTCCTTGGCCGTGCTGTTTACCAGTTTGGTGCATGTTTTAAAAGCTCAGCTCGGCTGGCAGCTGCTAGCGCGAGGACTTTTTCCGATTGTGGCCTGCTCTGACCTGATTTGGCAGGGCACCTTTAAGCTGTTTTCCCTCTATTTTGCAATTGCCTGGGGCTATCAGCTAGCCAGCCGCTTTGGCATTAATCGGCTACTGGGCGCTAGCGTGTCGCTAGGCAGTTTTTTGATGAGTGTTGCCAATGTTTCGCACATCCGCATTCATGGGCAGCAAGTCCGGCTGGCCAACTTTTTAAACTTGCGGGAATTATCGATGACGGGCCTGTTCACCGCGATTCTATTTGGTGGTTTAGGCGTAGCCGTCTTAATTTGGGCCCAGGAAAATAAGCTGGGTTTGCGCACAAGTGGCCATTTGCCAGCAGTGGAAAAAGTGGCTTTGGAAAGCGTGATTCCGGTTCTGTTGGCCCTGGTCAGTGTGGCCATGCTGAATTTCTTGTTTCAGGGAATTACGGGAACTTATTTCAGTGCCTGGCTGCTCAACACGATTCAGCGGCCATTGATCAGGTTGGGGCAAGGCTTTGGCCCAGTCATGCTGGTGACCTTCGTTGCCCAGGTGTTGTGGTTTTTCGGCCTCAACGGTACCAGTATTTTGGCGCCAGTGATCGACTCAATTTGGCTGACGCCCGAAATTGCCAACCTGGATGCTGCTAAAAATGGCCGGCTGGTACATTACCTTTGGGGACGCAGCTCTTTTGACATTTTTGCTGGTTTTGGTGGCGCCGGTGGTACTTTAGTCCTAGTGATTGCTATCCTGTGTTTTTCTAAAAGAGCCGACTTTCGTTCTTTGGCCAAGATTGCACTGGCCCCGAGCATTTTTAACATTAACTGGCCAGTGGTCTATGGCCTGCCCATTGTTTTAAATCCGACATACGTGGTGCCTTTTATCGTGGCACCGCTAGTGAATACCGCTACGGCTTACTGGGCCACGGTCTTAGGCTGGGTCCACCCAGTGCAGGTGACAATGCCCAGTGTTATGCCACCTTTGATCAATTCCTTTTTGGCCTGCAACTACGATTGGCACGCCCTTGTCTTAACTATTTTTAATCTGCTTATTGCCTTTTTTATTTGGCTCCCCTTTGTCAAAGCAGCTGACAGGATTGCCGAATTTTCACCGGCAGAAAATCGTTTTCAAGGCCCCAATTTTTAGTTGAGTGTGATAAGCTAGTCCTAGTTTGGCCTCGTAGCTCAGCTGGATAGAGCACTGGTTTCCTAAACCAGGTGTCGTGAGTTCGAACCTCACCGGGGTCATCACAGGAGGCAAGTTTGCAATGGCAAAAATCAAAGTAATGACCGTTTTTGGCACTCGTCCCGAAGCCATTAAAATGGCACCGTTGGTTCTAAAGTTGAAGGCTGACCCACGCTTTGAAGAAGTGACAGTCGTTTCAGCTCAGCACCGCGAGATGTTGGACCAGGTTCTAGACATTTTTAAAATCAAACCTGATTATGATTTCAACATTATGCATAAAAACCAGACTTTAGAGGATATCACCAATAAGGTTTTAAACGACCTAGCTCAGGTCATCCAAAAAGAAAAGCCGGCGATCGTGCTCGTCCACGGTGACACGACGACTAGCTTTGCAGCCGCTTTGGCTAGCTTCTATGAACAGACGACCTTAGGTCACGTGGAAGCAGGTTTGCGGACTTGGAATAAGTACTCACCATTCCCAGAAGAAATGAATCGGCAAATGACGGATGACATGGCTGATTTGTACTTTGCCCCGACTAAACTGAGCAAGCAAAACTTGCTGAAGGAAAATCATCAGGCAGACGGCATTTTTGTCACGGGCAACACAGCCATTGATGCCTTAGAGCAGACGGTGCAAAGGGACTACCACCACGCAGTCTTAGACGAAGTTGCCCCAGGTCACAAGATCATCCTGGTTACTATGCACCGGCGTGAGAACCAGGGTGAACCGATGCGGCGCGTCTTCAAGGTCATGCGGCAAGTCATCGATGCTCACCCAGACGTCGAGATCATCTACCCAGTTCACCTGTCGCCACGCGTGCAGAAGGCTGCCAACAACGTCCTAGGTGGCGACAAGCGGATCCACTTGATTAAGCCGCTGGACGTGGTCGACTTCCACAACCTGGCCAAGCGCAGCTACTTCATCATGACTGACTCAGGCGGTGTACAGGAAGAGGCCCCATCTTTGGGTAAACCAGTTCTGGTTTTACGTGATACGACTGAACGACCGGAAGGGGTCACTGCCGGGACGCTGAAATTGGTCGGCACGCAGGTTGATAAGGTTAGGGCAGCAATGCTCGACCTATTGGAGAACAAGGCCGACTATGAAAAGATGGCTAACGCCAAAAATCCTTACGGCGACGGCCACGCCAGTGAGCGGATCATGAACGGCATTGCCTATTACTTCTCAGATCACAAGGGCCCACGACCGCAAGATTTTGAATAAAAAAAGAAGCAAGTCTTTTTTTAAGACTTGCTTCTTTTTTCAGACATTTTTTTCACACGCATCCGCGCTTTGGCCTTTTCAATCATGCTGTGTTCATTGCGTTGGAAGATTGACCGGGTGGTCAGATAATTGATTAAACCGACCATAATTTGGTCAATGATCTTAACAAGCAAGGTATTCCAGTGCAGCCAAGACAGTCCGACAACCATGATGATGTTGTCAGGGATCAAGCTGAGCAGGCGGTATAGGAAGAACATGCCCAGTTGGTAGAGAACGCCATGCCGGTCATCTAAGTTTTGGGTAAAGACTAATTCCTTGTTTACAAAAAATGAAAACAGGTTGGAAATTATGAAGGCAACGGTGTTGACAACCGAGGCCGCAAAGCCACCGATCATGTAAACATAGAAACTGCGGTGGCGTTAGATTAATCTTTCACCCAGGCGGCGCCGTTGGCTGGAGTGAGACGCTCTTCTAGGCATTGAGCTTAGCTGTCAACTGGACAGCTACCTCATCAATGAGCTTCATTTCCGGATCATCAACTTCGTTTTCAATTTCAATTGGCTTTAAAATTTCGTAGGCACCCGTTTTCTCAAAACCTTTGCGCATGTCCTCTGCTGTTTCGCAGTAGTGTTCGCCGTAGGATTTGTCACCAGACCCCATGACAAAAAAAGGTTTGCCCGTCAAGTCCAGGCCCGTGAGCTGAGCGTAAAAGTCGGCTACTTCGTCAGTCATCACGCCTTCGCCGTAGGTGTAGCTGACAAAGACGCAGAGGTCGGCGTCTTGGTAGGCAGCAGCGTCCGCAAAACTGACGTCTGCGCTTTCAACCTCCCAGCCAGCCTCTTCTAAGTCGTCTGCTAAAATTTCGGCCATGTCTTCGTCATTGCCAGTCATGCTGGCATAAACGATTTGTGCTTTCATAGTGATCCTTCTCTTAAGAAAATGATAGTAGGATTATTATAGCAAAAATTCGCCTGGTGATTCAGACGAAGATTCTTTTTTAGGGTAAAAAAGCTATAATACTAGGGATAGATTGATAAAGGAGAATTACTTTGATTACTTTAAAATCAGCTCGTGAATTAAAAGGCATGCAGGCTTCTGGCCACCTTTTGGCTCAGATGTTTGAAGGCTTGCGGCCAGTCATTAAGCCAGGTATTTCGACTTGGGAAATTGAAGAATTTTGTCAAAAATTTGTCAAAAGCAGGGGTGGCCGCCTGTCTGAACAAGGCTTTGAAGGCTACAAATATGGCACCTGCATCTGTGTCAACGATGAGATTGCCCACAACATCCCGCGCAAGAACGTCTTTTTAAAAGAAGGCGACATTGTCTCCGTTGATGTGACCGTGAACTTAAATGGCTATGAGAGCGACTCTTGCACCACTTATCCCGTGGGCAAAGTTTCGGCAGCTGATCAAAAGCTGATTGACGACACTAAACATGCCATGTATTTGGGCATCGCCCAGGCCAAGGTGGGCAACCGCATTGGTGATATTGGCCACGCCATTCAGCATTTTCTGGAAGAAGAAAACAACTACGGCGATGTGCGCGAATTAATCGGTCACGGTATTCAGCCTTCGATCCACGAGGATCCCGAAGTACCACACTATGGTAAACCAGGCCACGGCATTCGTTTGCGGCCAGGGATGACTATTACGGTGGAACCAATGGTTGAAGCCGGTGGGGACTGGCACATCGTCGAACACACCGTCAGTGACCCGAACGACAACTGGGTCTACTACGCTACTCCTGATGGTTCTAACTGTGCACAATTTGAACACACGATTGCCATTACCGAAGATGGCCCGAAGATTTTGACCTTGCAAAAGCCTTATGATGGTTTTGAGCAGTATCTCCCTCACTTTGATCAGGATTAATGAGCGCGCATTCTTTTAAAATTAAACTGCGCAAGTATGTGCAGGAGGTCGGCTTGCGCCTGGGCCGCGGCGAGATTCTGCAAAGCAGCATTGTAATTGCTTATTATATTTTGTTTGGCTTTTTCCCGCTACTCATGATTTTCGGCAACCTCTTGCCGTTTTTCCATATTGACAGCCGACCGATTGCCCAGTATTTGTCACTGATTTTGCCGTCAGAACTCTCGGATTTGGTGATGCCGATGATTCGCTCGCTGCTCTACCAAAGATCGCCCGGCTTTTTGTCTTTTGGTATTGTGGTGGCCATTTGGTCCTTTAGCTGTTTGATCAATGCAGTCAGGATCGGCATGAATCGTTTATACGGTGTCCACCAAACAGAGTTGCGCCTGCCGATGAGCAATTTTTTGTGGACGAGAACAATTACGGTGGCCTTAACCGGGCTGCTGATTGCGGTCTTGTTCGTCTTTATCTTTGTCTTAACCTTTGGCAATGATATTGTTGATCTTTTGGCCCCGATTTTTCATTTCTCACTGCGCGGCTATGAGACTTTGCGCTCCTACCGCTGGCCAGCCTTAGTAGGCGTGTTATTTGTTACCGATTTCTTTTTAAACTGGCTGTTGCCCAACATTAAGGTAAAAAAAAGGACGCTGTGGCCTGGCGTCATTGTGACGGTTGTCGGCTGGGTGCTGCTTTCTTACGGCTTCCGGCTTTACCTGCACAACTTTAACCTGTCGTGGTATAGTTATGGGGCCGTGGGGACCTTTATTATTTTCATGCTCTGGCTGAATGTTTCCGCCATCATTTTTTTATTTGGTACGGCGATTAATGCGGCGGCTGATCGTGTTAAATACAAGCGCATTGGTTACAGCGCTGGCCGTCTTGCTGAAAAATGGCGGCAGACGCACGCCGGTAGACAAAAGGGAAAGTAGGTTTTATGAATGAAAGTTAGGAAAGCTGTGATTCCAGCTGCTGGCCTTGGCACGCGTTTTTTGCCAGCAACCAAGGCAATGCCGAAGGAAATGCTGCCAATTGTTGACAAGCCGACTATTCAATTTATCGTTGAAGAAGCCAAGGCTTCCGGCATTGAAGATATTTTGATTGTCACGGGCAAGAGCAAGCGGGCCATCGAAGACCACTTTGACTCTAATCCTGAACTGGAAGCTGATTTGGCAGAAAAGCACAAAGATGGTTTGCTGAAGCTGACTGAGTCCATTACCAAGTTAGGCGTCAATATTTACTACACCCGGCAGCCGCACCCGAATGGCTTAGGGGATGCGATCTACCGGGCCCGCAGTTTTGTGGGTAATGAGCCCTTTGTCGTGCTGTTGGGTGACGATTTGATGTCAGATAAGATCCCTTTGACCAAGCAGTTGATCAATCGTTATGATAAGACCCACGCTTCGACGATTGCGGTCAAGAAGGTGCCGCACCAGGAAGTCAACAAGTACGGCGTCATTAAACCGGTCAAGGAAGTCGCAGACGGCTTGTACAGTGTCGATTCCTTTGTGGAAAAGCCACCGGTTGACAAGGCCCCTAGTGACCTGGCCATTATTGGCCGCTACTTGCTGACGCCAGAGATTTTCGATATTTTGGCTACGCAAAAGCCAGGCAAGGGTGGCGAAATTCAGCTGACTGATGCAATTGATACTTTGAATCGAACTCAACGTGTGTTTGCGCATGAGTTTAAAGGCGAGCGCCATGATGTCGGCAATAAGGAAGGCTACTTAGAGACTTCGATTGAATATGGTTTGCAGCACCCCGAGACAAAAGATGCCCTGCGTCAATACATCATCAAGCTAGCGCAAAGCCTTAAAAAATAGGATTTTAAAGGCCGCTTCCGTATAGGAAGCGGCCTTTTTTAGCGAATAATTATTTTTTTATTTTTTAAATCAACCTGAATGCTGTAAACCGGCTGACCGTTTGCTAAGACGATGGGCAAGTCCGCAGCCTTTATTTTAGTCAAGATTTGCCGGCTTTTGGCCACTGACAAGGGATGAGTACCTAATAAAAAGCTGCAATGGTCGCGGTCAACTTGAATTTTACTGAGGCGGCCCTTTTGACTGGCTAAAGGCCAGTTGGGCTGTAAATCTGCAGTGAGTTCTAAAAAAGTTTTGATGAGCATGATGGTTAAACCTAAAGAATTGTCTAAGAGGCTAGGCAAGCACCTGCGTGTTTGCTTACAATTATAAACTGAGGTGAACAGCTTGAAGAAATTTTTAAAAATTCTGCTGACAGTTATTATAACGCTAGTCGTCACGGCGGGCCTAGCCTGTGCTTGGGCCTGGCAGACCGTTGGTCAAAAAGGCGCGGCACTTTTAACTAGTCCGCAGACGGAAAGCTGGGTCAGCCAGCAAAGTGACCGGCCAGCGGCGAATTCTGGCGTGGGAACTTGGTACTTGGAGGCGCCGAAAAGAACTTGGCACCACGGCCAGCTGACGGCCAGCTTTATCGACCAGCACACGAATAAGACGGTTATTTTGCTGCACGGCTATGGGCAAAGCCACGTCAACATGTACCGTTTTGCTTATTTCTTCAACCAGCGTGGTTATAACGTGCTGCTGCCTGACAGCCGCGGCCACGGCCACAGCAAGGGCCAAGTCAGTTTTGGCTATTTTGAAAAAAAGGACTTAGTGGCTTGGTGCCGGCAAGTTAGCAAGCGCTTAGGCGCAGATCAGCAGATTGTCGTTTTAGGCGTCAGCATGGGTGCGTCAACTGCGCTCCAGGCTAGTCCGCTTTTGCCAAAGCAAGTTAAAGCAATTGTCGCTGACTCGGCCTACACGACCATCCGCGCTGAATTGCTCTACCAGGCGCAGCATAACGCTCACCTGGACAAACGTGAAGCTGACCTGCTTTTAAAGTCCACGGACGCCCAACTGCCTACAAAAGCCGGTTTTCGTTTGGCCGACGTGTCTTGCGTGACGGCGTTACGAAAAAACCATATCCCAGTTTTGTTTATCCACGGGGCCAGCGACACCTTCGTTCCCGTTTGGATGACTAAGGCGGACTATCGCGCCGACCGCGGGCCTAAGGAACTTTGGCTGGTGCCAGGTGTGGGTCATACTCAGGCTTACACGACCGATCAGGACGCCTACCAGCAGCATTTGCTGAAATTTTTAAACAAGTATTTGTAATGAGGGAGCATTATGTCTGAAGTTTATTTAGTTGCCAGTCAACGCTCGCCATTTGGACGCTATCATGGCGCCTTGGCTGGTTATTCTGCCATTGAGTTGGGTGAATTTGCCCTCCAAGCAGTTTTAAAAAAGGCTGGTCTGCGGGCAGACCAAGTCGAAGCCATTTTTGCCGGCAATGTTTTATCCGCGGGTTTAGGACAAAACCCAGCTCGACAAATTGCGCTAGGGGCTGGCTTGCCCCAAGCAACCACGGCCGTTACGATCAACGACGTCTGTGGCTCGAGCCTAAAAGCTGTGCGCCTGGCAGAAGGTCAGATTCGCATGGGCGACTTTGACTTAGTTGCTGTCGGCGGCACCGAGTCAATGTCGAACGCTCCCAAAGAGCTCATGTTCAAAGACGGTTTAGTGGACGCTTTTTCAAAACAAGCGATGGGGCTTACGGCAGAAAAAGTGGCCGCAGAAAAGCACGTTTCGCGCCACGAACAAGATGCTTTTGCCTACCAATCGCACACCAAGGCCTATTCAGCTTGGCAAAATGGCTGGTTCAAAAATGAAGTGGCGCCGCTGTCGGAATTAAAAGCCGACGAAAATATTCGACCTGATACTAGCCCGGCAGCCTTGGCGGCTTTAAAGCCTGTCTTCAAGCAAAACGGTACCGTAACGGCAGGGAACGCTTCTCCTTTATCAGATGGCGCCTGCATGCTAATTTTGGCTAGTGAGAAGGCAATAGACCAATATGATTTGCAGCCAGTGGCCAGGCTGGGCGACTATGCCGAAGTGGGCGTTGACCCAAGTGTGATGGGGCTTGCCCCGCACAAGGCAATTTCTGCTTTGCTTGAAAAAACCGGTCGGCCCCTTTCTGATTATGATGCCATTGAAATCAACGAAGCCTTTGCTTGCACGACTGTCGCGGTGGGCAAGGCTTTAGGCATTCCTGAATACAAGCTAAACCCAGCTGGTGGCGCAATTGCTTTAGGTCATCCACTGGGGGCCAGTGGTGCCCGCATCGTCGGGGCGCTGGCCAACGATCTTTTGCAATTTGACGGCGTGCGCGGCATTGCCAGTCTCTGCATTGGCGGCGGCCAAGGGATTGCCTTAGAAATCAAAAGGGTGCGCTAGATGAAGTTTTACCAGCTAAGTCCTGGTGAGCGCCGGGCAAAATTGAAAAAAGCAGGTTATGAGCTGGCTGCTATTTCACCACAACAACTGGCGTCTTTAAACCAGTTTAGTGAAAACGTCATTGGCGGGCTTACTTTGCCCATCGGTCTAGTGCAAAACTTGGTAGTTAACGGCCGTAAGTGGCTTGTGCCGCTAGCAACTGAAGAGCCCTCAGTGGTAGCTGCTGCCAATCACGGCGCCAAAGTATTTGCACAAAACGGCGGCGTGACAGCAACTAGTGCCCGTCCTGGCATTTGGGGTCAGATTTGGCTGCAAGCTAATGCCGATTTTGACTGGCCTGTTTTTAAAAAAAGGTGGCCTGCTTTTCTTAAAATAGCTAACCAAGAGTTTGCCAG
>JAXGWL010000004.1:0-17765 GCA_040773345.1 Lactobacillus sp.
CAATGAACTTTTTAAAGAGACTGTGTATTGTATAAGAGTTGTATTTGTGAAAGCCTCACATCTGCAACCGCACATTTAAAGGTCAAAAAGTTGGGCACAGCCCCACCTTTATTGGCGAGTCTAAGTATTTTATGGAGGTGTACAAATGTACGCAGTAGTAGAAACCGGCGGTAAGCAATACAAGGTAAGCAAGGGCGACAGCGTCTTTGTAGAAAAGCTTGCTGTTAAGGAAGGCGACAGTGTTACCTTTGACCACGTGATCTTAGTATCAGACAAGGGTAGCGTTAAAGTTGGTACCCCATTTGTCGAAGGTGCCAAGGTGACGGCTAAAGTTGAGAAGCAAGGCAAGGAAAAGAAGGTTGTTACCTTCAAGTACAAGCCAAAGAAGCACTCACACACCAAGTATGGTCACCGTCAACCTTACACCAAGGTAACCATTGAAAGCATTGAAGCTTAAGCACAAGGGGTGAAACGACAATGATGAACACTATTTTAGACCTCAAGTTATTAGCCCACCACAAGGGTGGCGGTTCAACTGCTAACGGCCGTAACTCAGCTGGTCGTCGTCTGGGCGCTAAGCGTGCTGACGGCCAAGAAATCCACGCTGGTTCCATTATTTACCGTCAACGCGGCACTAAGATTCACCCGGGCAAGAACGTTGGCATCGGCGGCGATGACACTCTGTTTGCCAAGATCGACGGCGTTGTTAAGTTTGAACGTTTAGGCAAGTTCAAGAAGCAAGTTTCAGTATACCCAGCCAAGGATGCTGAATAATTAGCTGCTAAATTTAGACAGCAGATCTTCATGATCTGCTGTCTTTTTTTGTATAATCTAATTAAAGTTTAATTAAGCTAAGCATCGATAGTGAGATGCTTAGCAGGACTAAGAATGAAGAAAGCTGGTTGGACAATGGATGAGCAAAACAAGCTGCTGACACTGCTGCAGAATAGAATTGACAAGGTGACCGCTTTAATTAAAGAGGAGGGCGGCGACGGCATGGTCATCATGGGCCAAGCCAATTACCGCTACCTGACCAATTTTACTGGCGAAGAAGCCCAGTTGATCTTAACCGCCCGGGGCGACCGGCTCTTGTTCTCGGACTCCCGCTTTGCGGACCAGATCAAGGCTCAAGCGCCCGGCGAACTGACCGTCATCATGAAAGAAGATGACGTCAAACGCGGCGACGTCGTTGGCGCGTTGACCAAGCACATCAAGGCCTTGGGTTTAAAGAATGTTTTGCTGGAAGGTGAATACATCAACACCAACCAATACTTTGCCTTAACCCAAGCTAACCCCGACGTGCACTTTAAGCTGACCGGGCAGTTAGTAGAACGTGCTCGGAATATCAAAGACCCGTTAGAATTAGCGGCCTTGCGGCACGCCATTAACCTGTCGGCTGCAAGTTTTAAAGAAGTTTTGCCGGAAATTAAACCAGGCGTGTCCGAACGCTACATTGGGGCCAAACTCGACTATAATTTCAAGATCAACGGCGGCGACGGCCCGTCCTTTGACACGATTATCGCTTCCGGCTACCGCTCGGCTTGGGCGCACGGCGTCGCCTCCGACAAGAAGATTCAAAAAGGCGAGCTCGTCGTCTGTGACTTTGGCAGCTTCTACCACGGCTACACCGCCGACATCACCAGAACCGTCACAGTCGGGGCAGTAGACGAAGAATTGCAAAAGATTTACAAAATTGTGTACGAAGCACAACGCCGCGGCATTGCGGCTGCCGTCGTCGGCAATCACGGTAAAGACGTCGATGCCGCTGCCCGCGACTACATTAAAGAGCAGGGCTATGGCCAATACTTTGGCCACGGCATCGGTCATGGCATTGGCTTGGAAATCCACGAGCTCTGCTCGCCGGCTTTGCCTTTTGGCCAACAGGCGGAAAGCGACAACATGGTCCACACGGTCGAACCCGGCATCTACTTGCCAGGCAAGGGCGGCGTCCGCATCGAAGACGACGTCTTGATCCACGGGCAAACACCTGAAGTTTTGTCCCAGCTGCCCAAGCAAGACTTGTTGATCCTGTAGCTTCCTAGCATGTTGGCCCTAAGATTGGTAAAATAGAAACAGTATTTTTTAAAGCAGAGGTAAAAAATGTCTGATAACTCTACAATCCTTCTGTCAAACGACGAGGGCAATACCATTAAAATCGATTTAAGCGTCTTAGAAACTATTTTGGGCATGGCTGCCCAGCAAGTGGACGGCGTGGTCGGCATGCGCGGCAGCCTGCGCTCCAATTTAAGCACCTTGCTGGGTCGCGAGGACCACGGCAAGGGCGTCTCCCTGCACGTCGACGACAACAATATCTTGTCCGGTGACGTCTACGTCTACCTGCAATACGGCGTGAACGTCCCGCAAGTGGCTGGCAAGCTGCAAAAGCAGCTCATCGCCCAACTAAGGCAGATGACTGACCTGCGCCTGCCGGAAATTAACGTCCACGTGGTCGGCCTGCTCGATGAAAAAGCAAACGCAGCAAAGGAGCAAGACAAGTAAATGAACCAGCATGAAATTAGAAAGATCGCGCTGCAGGGCATTTACTTGGCCAACCAGCATCCCGACTGGGACGAAACGACAATTGCCACGAGCCTAGCCACGAGCTTAAACTTGCCGCAATTCCCAGACTATGCGCAAGAGTTGCTGCAAGACTTTTTGGCCAACCGGGGTGCACTAGACGACGCTTTGGCCGCCAAATTAAAGCGGGGCTGGCAGCTGCGCCGGATCAGCCAAATTGACCGCGGCATCTTGGAATTGGCACTAACGGAGATCAAGTATTCCCAGGCCATTGGCCCAGTCGGTGCCGTCGACGAGGCGCTGCGCCTGTGCGACGAGTTTTCCGACCCCAAAAACAAGGGCTTTATCAATGGCGTCTTAGCCAACTTTGTGAGTGCAAAATAATTTGAGCCGGCCAGCGCGCCGGCTTTTTTAGGCAGGAGCAGCAGATGACGGAATATCTCAAGGGCAGCGCTGTGGCGCAAGTTTGGCGCCAGCAGCTCAAAGAAAAGGCCACTTTTTTAAAAAGGTACGGCAAAAAGCCAACTTTACGCGTAATTGAAGCTGGGGAGGCCCCGGCGGTCAAGATCTATGACAAGGTCAAAAAAGCAGCCGCTGCTGAGTTGGGCATCGGCTTTCAAACCTTTGCTTTAGGCAAAGACGACGGGCAGGCGGACTTAATGGCGCTTGTCAAAAAACTCAATCAGGATCCTGCAGCCACGGGCGTCATGATCGAGGTCCCGCTGCCTGCACGCTTTGACGTTTTGGCAGCAATGAACGCGCTTGCCCCTGCCAAAGATGTCGACTGCTGCAACGCAGTTAACTTAGGCCGCTTGTGGCAGGGCGCCGCCTTGGCCCCGGCCACGGCCTTTGGCATCATCAAACTGTTAGCCCATTACCAAGTGCCCCTGGCAGGGCAGCGCGCCGTCATCGTCGGCCGCAGCGAGATCGTCGGCAAGCCCTTGGCAGCCTTATTTTTGGCCCGGGATGCGACCGTGACAATCGCGCACTCCAAGACCCAAAATTTACCGGCCTTGACCCGCCAAGCCGACATTCTCGTCAGCGACACCGGCCAGCCGGGCCTCATTACGCCCGGCATGATCAAGCCCAGTGCCTGTGTGATCGACGTGGGTCTGAGCAAACAGAGTAAGGCTTGGGTCGGTGATGTGGCCGTTAGTGCACGGCCGCAGTGGCTGACGCCCGTACCCGGTGGCGTGGGCCCCATGACCGTCGCTGCGCTCATGCACAACGTGCTTTTTTTAACGGAAAGACAACATGGTTGCTAAAGAAGACTATTTAACCGTTTCTGATTTAAATTACTATATTGGTCAAAAATTCAAGCGTGACCCTTATCTCAAGCAGGTCTATTTAAAGGGTGAGCTGTCCAACTACCGTTTTCGGCAAAACGCCCACCAGTACTTTTCTTTAAAAGACGACCGCGCCAAAATTGACTGCGTAATGTGGCGCAATAACTTCGCCCAGCTCAAATTCCGTCCCCAAGAGGGGATGCAGGTCTATGTGACTGGCTATGTGGCTACTTACGCGCCGCAGGGCAGCTACCAGTTCTATGTGGAAAGCATGGAGCCGGCGGGCTTAGGTGCGCTGTACGAGCAGCTGCAGGAGTTGAAGAAAAAATTAGCCGCTGAGGGCCTTTTTGTACAAGAGCGCAAACGGCCGCTGCCGCATTTTCCGGACAAGATTGCGGTCGTGACCTCACCGTCGGGTGCCGTGATTCACGACATCATGGTGACCTGTAACCGTCGCTTTCCACACGCCGAAGTCGACCTGTTTCCGGCGCAAGTCCAAGGCGACACGGCCAAAGACAGCATTGTGGCGGCCATGCAGCAAGCGGCCCAAGGCGACTACGACGTCTTGATCGTCGGCCGGGGTGGCGGCAGTTTAGAAGACCTTTGGCCTTTTAACGAAGAAAACGTCGTGCGCCAAGTGGTCGCCATGCCCATGCCGGTTATTTCGTCGGTGGGGCATGAGACCGATACCACCTTGTGTGACCTGGCGGCCGACCAACGCGCGGCGACGCCGACGGCTGCGGCGGAATACGCCACGCCGAATCTGCCCGACGAATTGATCAACATCCGCCAGTTGGGCGCGCGGCTGGCTGCCGAGATGCAGGCCAACATCGTGCAAAGGCGCGACTACCTGGCCCGCTTGCAAAACTCGGTGGTCATGCGCCACCCCGAGCGGATGTACGACCAGCAGGCCCAGACGCTGGACCTGCTCAAAACGCGCTTAGCCCAGGCGGCGGAAAACCGGCTGAGCCAGCCCAGTACGGAAGTGAAACTGTTTAGTCAGCGGCTGACTAGCGCGCTGCAGCAGACAGTGACTAAGAAAAATAATGACTATCGCCAGCTCGTCCAGCAACTCGACGCCCTGAGCCCGTTAAAGGTTTTAGGCCGTGGCTACGTCTACACCAGCGACGAAAATGGAAAGACAATTGCCAAGGCCAGTGAAGTAGCAGTAGGCGCTAGCCTGCAGCTGCACTTTGCGGACGGAGTAGTCCAGGCAAAGGCACTGGCAAAGGAGAAGAATGATGGCAGCCAAGAAAAATAATTTTGAAGAACAGTTGAATGAATTGCGGCAGATCGTCACGAACCTAGAGGACGGCAACGTGCCTTTGGCCGACGCTCTCAAGCAGTTTGAAACCGGCGTGCGATTAGCGCGTTCTTTGGAAAAAGAACTGACCGCGGCCCAAGAGACGGTAGCCAAGCTGATTGACAAAGACGGCACAGAACACGCCCTGGATCCAAAGAACCCAAGTGCACCGGAGGAACAATGATGGACTTTTTGGCTTTTCAAAAGCAATATACGCCCCAAATTGACGCTTATTTGAAAAAGCAGCTGGCGGCAGAAGTTGATAACGACCAGCTGGCCCAAATCATGGCCTACTCAGTGATGGCCGGCGGCAAGCGCCTGCGGCCCTTGCTGTTTTTGGCTACTTGCCAGGCCTTAGGTCAGGAGCTTTCCGAACAAACCCTGCGCGCCGCTTGTGGCATTGAGTTAATTCACACTTATTCTTTGATCCATGACGACCTGCCGGCGATGGACGATTCGCCCCTGCGTCGCGGCAAGCCGGCTAGCCACGTCAAATGGGGCGAAGCCCAGGCAATCTTGGCCGGCGACGGCCTGCTGCCGCTGGGTCTGCAGTGGCTGGCCGAAGGCACTGGGAGTGCCCAAGCCGTGGCCCTTTTGGCGCAAGCGATTGGCCCTAACGGCATGGTCGGCGGCCAGTACTTAGACATTGACGCCACTAACAATGCCGCGGTTGCCGGCGACCAGGCATTCAGTGACCGCATGGAGTGGCGCAAGACCGGCTGTCTGCTTTTGGCCTGCGTGCAAGTGCCGGTGACCTGGCTAGCTGCTGCTCCTACGCCAAAAAAGCGCCTCCTGACTTTTGCCAAGGACTTCGGCCGGGCCTACCAGATCTACGATGACTTGGTCGATGTCTTTGAAACCAGCCAAGAAGCCGGCAAGAACACCCACGAAGATGCGGCTGGCGGCAAGAACAATACCTTGACGCTGCTGGGGGTCAAAAAAAGTCAAGAGGAATTAGCTGCTTTGATTGACCAGGCTCAGCAGACTCTAAGTGGTGATTATGAAGTATTAGCTGGCTTTTTAGATTTGTACCAAAGGGTTTTACCATGACAAAAAAAAGAGCAGACGTGCTGTTATTTGAACAAGGGCGTTTTAATTCGCGCTCCCAAGCGCAACGCGCGATCATGGCGGGGTTAGTCTCTAACCACAACCACCAGCGCATCGATAAAAGCGGCACCAAGTTCCCAGCAGACGAAGTTTTCTATATTAAGAAAAGCAAGCGGCGCTATGTGTCCCGTGGGGGCTACAAACTGGCCAAGGCGCTCAAAGTTTTTGGCATTGACCTTACCGGCAAGACCTGTTTAGACATCGGCGCTTCGACCGGTGGTTTCACTGACGTCGCCCTGCAAAATGGGGCCGAGAAGGTTTACGCCCTGGACGTGGGCTACAACCAGCTCGCCTGGCAGCTGCGTGACGACCCGCGCGTCATCGTCATGGAACGGCACAACTTCCGCTACGCCAAATTAAGTGACTTCACGCACGGCCGGCCGAATTTTGCTATGACCGACGTGTCCTTCATTTCGCTGGACCTCATCATGCCACCGATGTATGACATCATCGCCGACGGCTCCGATGCCGTCTGTCTGATCAAGCCCCAGTTTGAGGCCGGTCCGGAAAACGTCGGCAAGCATGGGATCGTACGGGACCTCGGCGTCCGTGCTGACGTCATCGAGCACACGGTGCATCAAGCGCTGGCCATTGGTTTTAACGTCCTAGGCGTTGATTTTTCACCAATCAAGGGCGGCAAGGGCAACAAAGAATTTTTAATCCACTTGCGTAAAAACGCAGCGCACCCGGGCCAGCTCCTCTGGCAGGGCACAGCGGCAGCTGTGGTTCAGGCGGCTGAGCAGGAGTTGAAGTAAATGTTAGCCGAATTGGACATCCGCAATTTTGCAATCATTAAAAATTTAAAGCTGACTTTCAAAGATAAGATGACGGCGCTTTTAGGTGAGACCGGGGCTGGCAAGTCAATTTTGATCGACGCCGTCTCGATTTTGCTTGGCCGGCGCGCTCAGTCGGAATTGATCCGGACGGGCGAAAGTCGGGCAACCGTGACAGGTTTATTCCTGCTGGACCCGAAGAACCGCAAAAGAGTACTGGCCATCTGTGAGGACTATGGTTTGCCGCTGGATGGCGATGACTTAATCATTGCCCGCCAGCTAACTAGCAAAGGCCGCAACTTCATCCGCATCAACGGCCAGCTGACCACTATTTCGGCCTTGCGGCACCTGCGTCCATATTTAGTTGACGTGCATGGTCAAAGCGACTCGGAGACGCTGCTGGAACCCGACCGCCAGATCGACCTGGTCGACCACTTGGCGCCCAAAGAGTTTCAGGAGCTGTTAAAACAATACCAGGCAAAGTATCACGACTACCGCGAGGTGGCCCGCCAGCTGGCCGACTTGCAAAAAAATGCGGCCGAAGCGGCGCAGCGCCAAGACATCCTGCAGGTCCAGGCCAAAGAACTAAAGGGCGTGAACCTGACCGATGAGCACGAGGACGAAGAACTCACCGATGAATTCAACAAGCTCGCCAACTACCAAAAAATTGCCGACAAGCTGCGCTACTTGCTGCAGCTGTTTGACGACGACGAACACGGCCTGACCAGCTTGCTGGGGGATGCGCAGGATGCGGCTAACGACCTGGCCGATTTTGGCAGCGACTTTCGCGATGCGGCCAAGAGCCTAGAAGACGGTTCTTACGCCTTAAGCGACGCCAGAAATGAACTAGGCGACATCGCGGACGGTTTGGACTTTGACCAGGCGCGCTACCAAGAAGTCACCGCCCGGCTTGACCAGTTAAACGCCCTGAAGAAAAAGTACGGCCCTAGTTTGGCGAACGTCTTTGCTTTTAAACAAAAAGTGGACCAGCAGTTGTCGGCTTTGGACACCGGCAGTTTTGATGAAGACAAATTAAAAAAGCAGTTGGCGCAGCTAAAAGACGAACTGCAAAAGCTGGCGGCCGAACTGCATGACCAGCGCAGTGCCGTGGCTCAAAAGCTGGAAGCCGCGATCAAAGAGCAATTGGCCGATCTTTACATGGCCAAGGCTCGTTTTGCCATTCGTTTCAGCCAGCTGGCCGAATTTACGAGCAAGGGCCGCGAGCAGCTGCGCTTCTATATTGCTCCTAACCCCGGCGAAGAGCTCATGCCGCTGGATAAAATTGCCTCTGGTGGTGAACGGTCGCGGCTTGTCTTGGCGCTGAAGGCTATTTTTGCCCAGGCCGAGCCAGTCGGCACCATGGTCTTTGACGAAATTGACACTGGGGTTTCCGGCCGTGTCTCCGCCGCCATCGGCAAAAAGATGCAGGCCGTGGCCAAGACCAAGCAGGTCATCGTGATCACCCACGCGCCTCAGGTCGCAGCCTGTGCCGATCACCGCAAGCAAATTGTGAAAAAAGTGGCCGCCGGGCAGACCTTTACCGAGGTACATAATCTGACTGTTAAAGAAAGTGTGACCGCCATAGCCCAGATGATGGCGGGCAGCAAGCTTACCGCTGCTGCCAAACAGAATGCGGCCGACTTGCTCCAAGCCAGCAAGCGCTAAATAAAAAAAGACGAGCTGCTTACAAGCAGCTCGTCTTTTTTGGTGCAGAGGTCAGGCTTTGCCCTAAGCCAGGTCGACCTTAAACAGTCGGTCCCAGTTTAAAACGCGCAACAATTTGCCATCCAAACCGCGCAGCACGAAGCGGCCATCGTCGAGCCGCTGGGTAATTTTGCCTAAGTCACTTTGGCCATCCTTGTAGGTCACCAGGACAAAAGCCTGCTCAAGCAGGGCTTGCCGGAGCAAATTCAACATGACATAGTCCTGCTGGCCATAGGTGGTCAGCTTGGCTTCGTCATAGCTAAAGAGGTAGTGGTAAACTTGTTTTGCTAATTGCAGCATGTTGAATTTTCCTTCCGAACATTTGTTTGGCTTACATAAATTATTATACGAACAGATGTTCGAAAAAGCAAGGACCAACTCCCAACTTGCAATGCTTTTCACTTTAAGGCACAATATTTATTATTAAGGAAAAGTGGGGCATGAAATGAAGAAGCAAGGTTTATTGTTGGTCTTGTCAGGCCCTTCTGGCGTGGGCAAAGGGACCGTCAAGAGTGCCATTGTCAAAGAAAAGGCCTTTCCGTTTGAATATTCCGTTTCCATGACGACGCGCAAGCCACGGCCAGGGGAAGTCGACGGCAAGGACTACTTTTTTGTGAGCGACGACCGTTTTCAGCAGGCCATTCAAAAAGGCGACCTGCTCGAATACAACCACTACGTGGGTCACTACTACGGCACGCCGCTAGCACCCTTAAAAAAGATGCTAAAAGATGGCATTGACGTCTTGCTTGAAATCGACGTCAACGGTGCCAAGCAGGTGCGCAAACAATTGCCGGACGGCGTGTTTATTTTTCTGACGCCACCCGACCTGCACACCTTAAAAGAGCGCATCAAGGGCCGGGGGACCAATACCGACGCCGAGATCGCGCAGCGCATGCAACAAGCCCGCAAAGAAATTTTGATGATGGCTGACTATGACTATGCCGTCGTCAATGACAAAGTTGATCATGCCGTCGCAAAAATTGCCGATATCGTACAAGCAGAGCACGTCAGCGTAAAACGTGTGCTCGCTAGTTACCAGGCAATGGTTAAGGAGGATTAATCATGAGAATTGTTTATCCATCAATTGACAAGCTGCTGGATCGGGTTGACTCCCGCTATTCATTAGCCGTACTTGCTTCCAAGCGCGCCCATGAGTTAGAAGAAGGCGCCCCGGAGGCCATGCCGGAAGATGATTACAAGTGTCTGAAGCCGGTGGGCAAGGCCTTGGAAGAAATTGCTGCTGGCAAGGTCTGGATCGATTCCAACCCGAACCCAGAAAACAAAGAAGAGTAGCGCACTGAGCTTTCACCGTCAAAGATGAAGGCTTTTTTTTCTAAAAAATTATGATTGCACAAGTAATTGTCGATGTCGCGGCCCAGCAAACCGATCACTTTTTTGAATACACCGTCCCGGCCGAGCTAGATCTCGCCGTGGGCAGCCGGGTGGTCGTGCCCTTTGGTCGCCGCCGCGTCCAGGGCTTTGTCGTGGGCCTCACGCAAACTAGTGAATACAGCCCAAAATTGAAACCAGTCCTCGCGCAAATGGACCAGGCCCCGGTCTTGACGCCGGAGCTGGTCGCCTTGTCTCAGGACCTGGCTGAGCAAATTTTTGCCTACCGAATTACGATTTTAAAAACCATGCTGCCGCAGGTCATGCGGGCCAACTACCGTAAAATTTGGCGGCCGGTGACGGCTGCGGCCCAGCGGCTGCCGCTTTTTAAAAAGGGCTTTGTCGAATGGTCCAACAAGCTGCCTGCCCGCGTCTTGACCCAATTGAACAAGCTGCGGCAACAGGGAGCCGTCCAAGTTGAATACTTGGTCGAAAATCAGGCGAGCAAAAAAACAAGTTTTAGCTACCAACTGACCGCCGTCTCTTACCAGGAACTTTTAAAAAAGGCCCACGCAAATGCCACCCGGCAGCGGGCTTTTTTGCACTTTGTACTGACCAACCAAACAGCCTTTCCGCTGCGAGCTGACGAGTTGGCGCAAGCCGGTTTTAACACGGCTTTTTTGGCGACGCTGGTTAAAAAAAACTGGCTAGTGCGCAAAAAAGTGGAGGTTTACCGGCAAGTTGGCCAGAATGACTACCAGGACAAGCAGCCGACTTTGACTAAAGAGCAAGCAGCTGCCTTGGCCAAAATTGTTCCCGCCATCACTGCTCAAAAGAACCAGACTTTTTTGCTGGAAGGTGTGACGGGCAGTGGCAAAACCGAGGTCTACCTGCGGGCGATCGCGCAAGCGCTGCAGCTGGGGCGGACCGCCCTGATGCTGGTGCCCGAAATTGCGTTGACGCCGCAGATGGTGGCCCGCGTGAAGGCCCGTTTTGGTCAGGACGTGGCGGTGCTCCACTCCGGTCTGTCAGCCGGTGAAAAATACGACGAGTGGCGCCGCATCAAACGCGGCGAAGCACAAGTCGTCGTGGGTGCCCGTAGCGCTGTTTTTGCGCCACTTAAAAATATTGGCGTCATCGTCATCGACGAAGAGCACGAAAGCTCTTACAAACAAGAAGACACGCCCCGTTACCACGCCCGCAGCGTGGCGTTATGGCGGGCGCGCTACCATGACTGTCCCTTGATCTTGGGCAGTGCGACGCCTAGTCTGGCCTCGCGAGCGCGGGCCGGCAAGCATCGTTATGAATTGCTGCGCATGCCTAAGCGCGCCACGGGCAGTCCCTTGCCGACCGTGCAGGTCTTAGATTTGAAAAAGGCCCAGTTTGCCGGCGGCCAGTTCGACTTGACCGTGCCGCTAGTTGCCGCCTTGCAAAAACGGCTAGCTCGCCATGAACAAAGCATCTTGCTGTTGAACCGACGCGGTTTTGCGGCCTTCATGCTTTGTCGCGACTGTGGCTTTGTCTTAAAATGTCCCAACTGCGACGTGTCCTTGACCTACCACAAGGCCGAAAACACCATGCGCTGTCACTATTGTGGCTACAGTTGTCCAGTGCCACAACGCTGTCCCAACTGTCAAAGCCCCAAGTTGCGCTTTTTAGGCACTGGCACGCAAAAGGTGCAGGAAGAATTGCAGGAATTGCTGCCAAATGCGCGCGTCTTGCGCATGGACGTCGACACGACCCGCCGCAAACACAGCTACCAAAACATCCTCACTGCTTTTGGCCGAGGCCAGGCTGATATTTTGCTAGGCACCCAGATGATTGCCAAGGGCCTGGATTTTCCAAACGTGACCTTAGTCGGCGTCATTGATGCTGACACCGCCTTGTGGTTGCCGGATTATCACGCCAGTGAAAAGACCTTCCAGCTGCTGACCCAGGTGGCGGGCCGCGCTGGGCGCGCTGCCAAGCCAGGGACGGTTATGATCCAGACCTATAACCCCGACCACTACGCCATTCAGCTGGCGGCTAAACAAGACTATGAGTCCTTTTACCGCCGTGAGATGTTTTTCCGGCATGCGGGCAACTACCCACCTTATTACTACACGACCCTGCTCAGCGTGGCAGCAGGCCAGGAGAAGGCGGCCGCTAAGACAGCCTTTGTCATTCAGCGCGAGCTGCTAACTGCTTTGCACAAGCCTACGATCATCCTGGGGCCCACGCCCGCGGCAATTTCTCGCCTAAAACGGAAATACTACTACCAAATACTGGTAAAATATAAGCAAGAACCACAGCTAAACCAACTGCTGCATCAGATCCAAGACCAAGCCCAGGACTTGGGCCGGCGGGGGGTCGACGTTTACATTGACCCCAACCCCGAGCGGATCTTGTAGCTGGAAAGGATTTTACATGAATTCAGTTGTCTTTTTTGGGACGCCGAACTTTGGCGTGCCGGTCTTGCAAGGCCTGGTCGACGAAGGCTATGAAGTCAAGGCCGTTGTGACCCAACCTGACAAAAGGGTGGGGCGCAAGCAAGTCGTAACCCAATCGCCCGTCAAACAATTAGCTGCCAAGTTAAACCTGCCCGTTTTGCAGCCGCAGCATTTGGCCAGAAGTCCGGAATGTGCGCAGATCATTGACCTGCACGCTGACTTTTTAGTAACGGCCGCTTACGGCCAGTTTTTGCCAACCAAGCTGCTCCAGTCGGCCCAGATTGCGGCCGTCAACGTGCATGGGTCGCTGCTGCCCAAGTACCGCGGCGGCGCACCGATTCAGTATGCACTCTTAAACGGCGACCGGGAGACTGGGATCACCATCATGGAAATGGTCAAAAAAATGGATGCCGGTGACATCTACTATCAGCTGAAGTGCCCGATCGAAAACGATGACACCGCTGGCAGCCTCTTTCGCAAGCTGGCGATTTTAGGCCGTGAGGCGCTACTCCACGAATTGCCAAAGATCGCAGCTGGTACGGCCACGAAGACCCCACAGGATCCGCAGCAGGTCGTCTTTTCACCAAATATCAGCAAGGCCCAAGAGCAAATTACGCTCGCTGAAACTGCCGAGCAGGCGGTCAACAAAGTGCGCGCCCTAAATCCCGATCCTGGTGCCTATCTTTTGCTGGGCAACAAACGCCTGAAGGTGTGGGCTGCCGCCGTCGCTCCTGATGCTACTAGCTTAGAAGCTGGCTGTTTAGTGGACAATAAAAAGCGCTTTGCAATCAGCATGGCTGGCCACACGGTCTTGGAATTGCGCGAAGTGCAGCCCCAAGGCAAAAAGCGCATGAAGATCAGCGACTTTTTAAACGGGCAGGGCAGCCACTTTGCTGCCGGTGAGCAAATTGTCGCCGACTAGTCGCAGTGTTTGTCTGGCCAGTTTGATCAAGGTTTTCACCCAAAACAGCTATTCAAGCCTCAGCCTTGGGCAAGCATTGGACCGCGCCAAGTTAAAAAGCGCCGACCGGCGCCTAGCGACGCGACTGTTTTATGGGACAATCCAGTATCGGCTTTATCTGGCTTACCAGTTAAGGGGGCTTGTCAAAACCAAGCTCAAAGAAGACTACTTGCGGCCGCTTTTGCTCATGTCTTTGTACCAGCTGCTGTTTATGGACAAGATTCCGCAGCGCGCAGTGCTTGACGAAGCCAACAAGCTGGCTAAGCAATTTGGCAAAAGAAATTCGCGTGGTTTTCGCATCGTCAATGGCATCCTGCGGGCTTTTTTACGCCGGGGCGCTCAACTGCCGGCTAAAACAGCGCCAGACTATCTGAGCGTCAAATACAGTTACCCCCAATGGCTCGTGGACTACCTGCTTACCAACTTTGTTCAGGCACAGGCCGTGGCTAATTTGGCCAGCTGCAACCAGGCCCCCTGCAACTGTGTCCGAGTCAAGCGGCAGGCTGACCGCGCAAAAGTTGTGGCGGAGCTTAAAAAAGAAGGCTATGGCGTCGCTACATCGCCGCTGTCCAAGGCCAGCTTGCGTCTGACCGGTGGCAGTGGCGCCGCGAGCCCACTTTTTCAAGCCGGCCAAATTACGATCCAGGACGAGGCGGCTGCCTTGCCAGTGCAAGCCTTTAGCTGGCAGGGGACGGAACGCGTGCTCGACGCTTGTGCGGCGCCTGGCGGCAAGACCGAGCAGATTGCCGAGCACTTGACCACGGGCCAAGTCGTCGCCTTGGATCTGCACGCCAACAAATTGCGCCTGATTCAGCAAAACGCCCAGCGCATGGGGCAGGCTGGCAAGGTGCAGACCCTGGCGCTAGACGCCAGAAAAGCAGGTACTCGTTTTGCAGCCGGCAGCTTTGATAAAATCCTGGTCGACGCACCTTGTTCTGGCTTAGGTCTCTTGCGTCGCAAGCCCGAAATCAGGTACGCTAAGAGCAAACAAGATTTAGAGCAGCTGGCGCA
Organism: Lactobacillus sp.; assembly: GCA_040773345.1. Taxonomy (GTDB): domain Bacteria; phylum Bacillota; class Bacilli; order Lactobacillales; family Lactobacillaceae; genus Lactobacillus. The sequence continues at coordinate 14,421 of JAXGWL010000004.1, forward strand.
AGTGCAGCTGAGTATTCTGCAAGCTGTCTGGCCGCTTTTACGAGCCGGAGGCGAACTAGTTTATTCGACTTGCACGATCTCTTGCGAAGAAGATGAGCAAGTAAGCCAGACTTTTTTAGCCAAACAAACAGACGCTGTTCTGGCGTCGCAACGTAAAATTCTGCCTGCCGATTACGGCAGCGATGGTTTTTTCATCGCGCGCTTTACGCGAAGAGGTTAGTTTATTTTGATCAAAACAGTATTTGCATCGAGTGTCGGCCGCGTGCGGCCAACCAACCAAGACCGAGTGAACGTCTTTCAAAACAAAAAAAACGTGCAGCTGGCCATTGTCTGTGACGGCATGGGCGGCCATCGTGGCGGTGACGTCGCCTCAGCAATGGCGGTCTCCAACTTAGGGCACGCCTTTAGTTTGTCTGATTTCGAGACGCCACAAAAGGCCAAGTCTTGGCTGGCTGTGCAGCTCAAGCTGGAAAACGAGAAAATTCTTGCCGCCGGGGAGCGTTTCCCGGACTTGCGCGGGATGGGCACAACCGTGGTCCTGCTTGTGGCCTTTCCAGACCAAGTTCTGGTCGCACACCTGGGTGATTCGCGGGCCTATTCTTACATTGGGGGCGACTTTAAGCAAATCACCGAAGACCAATCGCTGGTCAACGAATTGGTTAAGATGGGTCAGATCACGAGTGAACAGGCTAAAAATCACCCGCAAAAAAACATCATTACGCAGACATTAGGGGTGTCGAGTACGATCAGCCCAGAATATGACGAGTTGCCTGCAGCTGAGGGCGCCTTATTTTTGCTGTGCACGGACGGTTTGACCAACTCCCTGACCGATCCCCAAATCCAGCAAATTTTGGCGACTAAAAGCTTGAGTTTAAAGCAGCGCTGCAATAAGCTGATTAGCGAAGCAAATCGCTATGGCGGCGGTGACAACATCACCGTTTGCCTGCTCGCTTACCTTGCTAAGGATGTGAAAACTAGTGATCAATAAAGGCTATTTGTTGGGCGACCGCTACCGCATTGTCGATAGTCTAGGCGAAGGCGGCATGGCCAATGTTTACCTTGCGGAAGACATCATCTTGCACCGCAAGGTGGCCGTCAAAATGCTGCGCGAGGACCTGCAAAAAGCAGATCCGGGCACGATTAAGCGCTTCCAGCGCGAAGCCTTGGCCACCTCAGAATTGAGCCACCCCAACATTGTGTCTGTCTTTGATGTAGCCAGCTGGCATGGCATTCCTTACATGGTCATGGAATACGTCGCTGGGCCCAACCTCAAAGAATACATTCAAAAAAATAAGCCCCTGTCCTTGAAACGCGTCATTGCGATCATGGACCAGATTTTAAGCGCGGTCTTTTTGGCCCATAAGCATAACGTCATTCACCGGGACTTAAAGCCCCAGAATATCTTGCTCGACCAAAAGGGCAATGCGAAGATCGCTGATTTTGGCATCGCCTTGGCCATGTCGGAAACCGAATTAACCCGGACCAATACGGCCTTGGGGTCGGTGCACTACATGTCGCCAGAGCAGACGCGCGGTGGCGTAGTGACTAAGCAGTCGGACATCTATTCGTTGGGCATCATTCTCTACGAAATGATCACTGGCGAGGTGCCATTTTCTGGTGAAACGGCCGTTTCGGTCGCTTTAAAGCACATGCGCGACCAGATCCCCTCCGTGCGCGAGCAAAATCCGGCCGTGCCGCAAGCCTTGGAAAACGTGATTCTGCAGGCAACCGCCAAGGATCCCCGCGATCGTTACGACAGCGTTGCGGACATGAAACGGGCCTTAGACATCAGTTTATCGCCAAGTCAGGCCGGGGTTAAACCCTTTGTGCCGCAACATGACCCCAGCAAAGAGACAACGATTGTTTTGCCCCAGTTTCACGGCGAAGTCACCTCGACCGAAAAAGTACCCGAAGAAGTTGACGTTTCGGCTGGTAAACCGCGGCAAAAGTGGCGCGACAGCCTGAAAAAACACAAGTGGTGGTGGCTGATTTCGACGATTGCCGTCATCTGCATTTTAGGTATTTTAGCCTTGGCTTTGTCCGCCAGTCGGACCTCCCACGTGCCAACTTTGGTAGGGATGAGCGAACGGCAGGCGCGCCTGTCGCTGCGGACTGCTGGCTTGAAGATTGGCCAAGTGGAACAAAAACATTCTAGTCGGGTCAAAAAGGGCCACGTCATTGAGACCAAGCCCCGGGCCGGCGTGAAGATTAGGGCCGGGCACACTGTGACTTTGGTTGTTTCCACTGGCCCCGCCGGCATTAAGATGCCAGATTTGACAGATCGCCTTTATGAAGATGCCAGACAAACCTTGCTAGACAAAGGCTTTCAGAAAGTACAGCGGGTGCGGGTTTACTCAAACACCGTTGCCGAAGACCATGTCATTGACCAAGACCCCGACCCGGGCAGCCGCATCAAGCACCCAAGTCAAAACACGGTCGTGTTGACCGTGTCGCGGGGCAGAAGACGGGTTAAGCGCCCGGCCAGCGTTCGCTTGCGTGATTTGACGGGCTACACGTTAAAAGGGGCCCAGGATTACGCCAGAGACAGCGGCCTGCGTTTGGAAATTTCACAAAAAGAAGACGACAGCGCGCCGGCCGGCACGGTGCTTTCGCAGAGTCCGGCGGCTGGTAAGCAGCTGCAACGCGGCGCTACCGTTCAGATTGTGGTGGCCCAGAAGAGCAAGACTGACAATACTGATAACGACAACGTCACGCGGAACATCACGGTGACCTATAACCCGGATGAGGACCAGCGCGGCCAGGGCAATCACGTCCGCATCTATATTTCCGATGACAGCCATTCTTTGGACAACCTCTACCGCGACCTGTACATCAAGTCTGACCAAACTTTCTCGATTCCGTTTTCACTGAAAAACGGCGCAGGTCACTTGCGGGTCCTGCGGGATGACGACACGATTTATGACGAAAGCGTGGATCATGACTAAAACTAAAACAGGCCTTGTCGTGAGCTTGCTGGCCGGTTACTACGACGTCGCCATTGCCGACCAGATTGTTCGCACGCGGGCACGGGGCGTGTTTAGAAAACGGGGTGAAAAGCCGCGCGTTGGCGACCTAGTTGAAGTCCAGCTGGCTGACCAAGGCACCAACTACTTGGTGCGCGTGTTGCCCCGCCGCAATTTATTGGGACGCCCGCCCTTGGCCAACGTAGCCGGCGTTATGCTGGTCATTACGGCGGCGGAGCCGGCCTTTTCTTTAACGCTGCTCAATCGCTACTTGGTCTTTTTTGACTGGCAAAACGTGCCGGTCTGGCTCTATTTGTCAAAGGGCGATTTAGTTGCGCCGGCTGTCCTGCAAAAAATTAAGGAACAGCTGGCTTACTATGAA
>JAXGWL010000005.1:0-16339 GCA_040773345.1 Lactobacillus sp.
CAAATAAGTTGATAAAATAATGCGAAATAAACGGCGAATAGCGCAGCAGAGCACTTGCTAAAAGCGAATGGCCTAAATGCAGCTGCAGACTCGGGACCGGCAAAGTAGCCAAAATAAACAGGACCAAGACGCAGCCAATCTGCGTCACGATGACGGAGATCAGGACACTAGCCCACTTGTCAACCTGCGGTTCTGCCGTGACAAACTGCAGCTCGCGAAAGCCCGTCATCAACAGCCGCCACAGCAAAAAGCAGGCCAAAGTGACGCTGGCAAAAGCAAAGGTCGCGTAAAAACTCCGGTCCAGTGTCAAACCTGCCGTTTTGTCAAAGAAGGCAAAAGTGCTGGCCCGACTGGCCGACGGGTACGGGATCCACAAAGTGATCGCCCGTCCGACGCTGCGGTAGCACAGACGCGCAATCAGCAGCGCGAGCACAAAGCCTAAGGCCGTCAAAGCTTCAACGGCCAGACCACGGCGGTAGGCTGCATAGCCACTAAAAATAAAAACTAAAAGCAATAAAGTCGTAATCATTCTGTCTCGCCGTTTAAGCGTTCATCTGACATGATGGTGTTCAAGACAGCTTGCACCATATTCCACTCTGCATCCGTTTTGATTTCGTGCAAATCAGCTTGGGCCACAGCCCCTTCGTCGTCCGAGTCAAAGCTGAAGGCCTGCACGCCGATGTCAGCTTGGTTGGCTTCCGCACGTGGGTAAAGGAGCACGTAAGACTTATCAAAAGCGTCGGAATGAAAGGTAAACAGGACGTCAAAGACGGCCCGGTTGCCTTGTTCATCAACCAGAACAAGCTCATCTTTTTTTGGTTTGTCAGTCATGGCTCCTCCTTCCGCTGTTCATCTAGGTATGTTTGTAAAATTAGGACTGCAGCCATCTGGTCGACGACCTGCTTTCTTTCGTGACGGTCGTGGACACCGGCTTCTTCAATTAAAACCCGGTTTGATTCGACCGTGGTCAGCCGCTCGTCACAGTAGTGCACGGGCAAGCCGTACTTGGCCACAAGCCGCTGGCCATAAGCCTTGCTGCGGGCTACCGAGCGGCCGCTTGCACCGGCCATCGTTTTGGGCAGGCCTAAAACAAAACCGTCCGCTTGGTATTTGCGGACGATTTTACGCAAGGGACGCATCCCAAAATTGCCTCTTTTTTCATCAATGGCGATGGTTTCAACCGGCTGGGCAATGACGCCTAAGGGATCACTAAGCGCAACCCCGACTGTCTTGGAACCAACGTCTAAGCCAATCAGACGCATCTACTTATCTTTTCCTAAATAGCTCTTCACAAGCTCTTCAATAATTTCGTCGCGCTCATGCTTCAAAATTAAGTTGCGGGCATTATTATGCCGAGGAATGTAGGCTGGATCACCAGATAAAAGGTAGCCCACAATCTGGTTGATCGGATTGTAGCCTTTTTCCTCTAAGGCACTATAGACATCCTGCAGGGTATCGTAAACGTTTTTGCCTTTGTTTTGATTAAAATCAAAATGCATGGTCTTATCTAGCGAACTCATGACTTCTTTCCTCCTTTAACTTTTAATTCTACTTGAAAAAAGGAAACAACTCAATTAATTTTGATCGCTCAAAATTGCGACAGCTTGGTCGATCGCTTGCTGCAAACCAGCTGGTTTCTTGCCGCCGGCTTGGGCCATGTTTGGTCGACCACCGCCGCCACCACCAAAGGTTGGGGCAACTTGTTTGATAATGGCGCCAGCCTTAAAGCCAGCCTTGATGGCCTTGTCGGACAGGGCAATCACCATGTTGGCCTTGCCGCCAATTTCAGCGGCTAAGATCAAAGCGTCGGACTTGTGGCCCGACTTCCAGCTGTCGGCCAGTTCACGCAAGTCGTTCATGCTGCCGGCCTTGACTTGACTGGCAATCACGGTCAAATCGCCAGCTTGCTGTGGCTTGGCAAACAGGTCAGCCGCCTTGGTCTGGTTTAGGGCCAACTGCATCTTGGCAATCTGTTTGCTTTGGTCGTGGACAGTCTCGTTCAAAGACTTAACCTTGTCTGCAATTTCTTCTGGCTTAGTGGCCTTGACATCGTTTTGCACTTGGTCCAGCAAGTTAGACCGGTTAGTCAGGTATGCGTATGCCTTTTGGGAAGTGACGGCCTCAATCCGCCGCATGCCGGCACCGACAGCTGATTCAGAGATAATCTTGAAAATGCCGATTTGGTCGGTGTTGGCACAGTGGGTCCCACCACAAAATTCGATGGAGAAGTCGTCGACTTGCACAACGCGCACCTTGTCGCCGTATTTGCCGTCAAATAAAGCTAAAGCGCCCATCTTCTTGCCAGTTTCAGGGTCAGTGACAGTGGTCTTGACTTCAATATTTTCCCAAACTTTTTGGTTAACTAAGCGCTCGACAGTCTTCAGTTCCCGCGGCGTCATTGGCTCAACGGCCGTGAAGTCAAAACGCAGGTAGTCGGGCTCAACTAAACTGCCGGCCTGGTGCGTATGCTTGCCCAAAGTTTGGCGCAGCGCTGCGTGCAGCAAGTGGGTCGCGGTGTGTGAGTGCCGCAGCCCCTCGCGCCGTTTCTTATCAATCTTTAAGACGTACTCGTTGCCCTTGACCAGCGGCAGCACGATATCGACAAAGTGCATGTTTTGGTCGTTTGGTGCGTGCTGGACGTCAGTGACCTTAGCTACCAAGTCCCCATTTTGGTCGTAGATGCTGCCGTGGTCGGCAACCTGGCCACCGCGTTCTGCGTAGAATGGGGTCTTATCAAAGATCAAGCGGGCGTGTTCACCGTCAGCACGGTCAACTAACTTGTCATCGACAATGATGTCGAGCAGCTTGGCATGATCTTCTTCGTAGACGCCGTATTCAAACTCGCTTGGGTCCTTGATGTTCATCAAAGTGACATCCTGGCTGCCCATGGATTGCAGGTTGCCCCGCGCCTTGCGGGCCCGCTCTTTTTGCAGGTCCATCTCGTGGTCAAAGCCCTTTTTGTCAACTTTTAGATCGTGGTCAGCAGCAGCTTCAAAAGTCAGTTCGTATGGGAAGCCATAAGTGTCGAACATCTTAAAGGCATCCTTACCGCTAATGGTCTTGTCTTTGCTTGCTTCGGCCTTGGCAATCAAGTTGTCGAGCAGATTCAAGCCAGTAGCCAAAGTTGTTTGGAATCTTTCTTCCTCATTCTTGATGACCTTGGCAATGTAGTCCTTTTGGTCAATGACTTCTGGGTAGTGGCTCTGCATAATTTCGCCGACAACTGGGACCAGCTTGTACAAAAAGGCGTCGTTAATGCCTAAGCGCCGGCCATTTAATTCGGCCCGCCGGATCAGACGCCGCAGTACGTAGCCCCGGCCGGAGTTAGAGGGCAGCGCCCCATCGGCAATGGCGAAGCTGACTGCCCGGACGTGGTCAGCGATAATCTTAAAGGCCACGGTATCGTCGTGGTTGACGCCGTACTTCTTGCCCGCACTCATCTTTTCGGTGGCGTGGATAATTGGCAGGAACAAGTCGGTTTCAAAGTTGGTCGGGGCATCTTGCAAAATCGACAAAACCCGTTCTAAACCCATGCCAGTATCAATGTTCTTGTGCGGCTGGTCGACGTAGCGGCCGTCTGGCAGGTGGTTGAACTGTGACAGCACGATGTTCCAAATTTCCAGGTAACGGGCGTTTTCACCGCCTGGGTAGTTTTCTGGGTCATCTTCAGCGACATCGTTGTTTTCTTGACCCCGGTCGTAGAAGATTTCGGTGTCTGGACCGCAAGGGCCTTCGCCGATATCCCAGAAGTTGTCTTCCAGCTTGACGATGTGGTCAGCCGGCATCCCCGCCTTAACCCAGACGTCAAAAGAGGCTTTATCCTTTGGATAAACCGTGCAGTAAAGCTTGTCTTTGGGCAGGCCTACCCATTTTGGACTGGTTAAAAACTCCCAAGCCCAAGGAATCGCCTGGTCTCTGAAGTAGTCGCCGACTGAGAAGTTGCCCAGCATTTCAAAGAAAGTCTGGTGACGCGCAGTCTTGCCGACGTTTTCAATGTCATTGGTTCTAATTGACTTCTGGGAGGAAGTAATCCGGTGGTTCTTTGGGACCACAGAACCATCAAAGTATTTCTTCATCGTGGCTACCCCGGAGTTGATCCACAGTAAAGTTGGGTCATCCTGTGGGATCAGCGAAGCCGATGGCATGACCATGTGGCCGTGTTCCTTAAAGAAGTCGAGGAACATTTGTCTGAATTCAGAACTGGTTAATCTTTTCATTTTTATCTCCTGCAAACAAAAAACACTCCTGCAAAAAGCAAGGACGCAGCGCCTGCGCGGTACCACCTTGTTTGCAACAGTGTTTGTTACCTCTTTGATTATTAACCTAATTTTAGCAAAGCAGCATCTGCCGCCTGCTGACCGAACGCTCCCAGCTTGTACACGTCCTTCTCTTTAGGCCAGCTCAAACGGTAGACATACCTTTGACCCGATTATCATACTACAAATGGACTATTTGTCAAAGTGTTTGCGTCTGGCCCGGCTTTGGCGCACCGCCTGTCTAATCTTCTTTTTGTAACCGGGCTTACGTTTGCGCTGTTGTTTTTTAATATAACCCCGCGTCTGGCCATTTGACCGGCCTTGCTGCCGGCGCCGATTAGTGCGGGCGTGGTAGTGCTTTCTGGCAACTAAGGCGCCATTTTTCAGCTGCTTAAAATCAAACTTGACGCCCATCTTTTCTAACTGCAGCACACGGGGCATCTCTTCTTCCGTGATTAAGGTGATCGCATGCCCTGACAAGCCGTTGCGCCCCGTGCGGCCAATTCTGTGGATCACAAATTCTAAATCGCGGGGCAGCTCATAATTGATGACAAGGCTGACACCGGCAATATCGATGCCGCGGGCAGCTAAGTCCGAAGCCACCACGTATTGAAATTGGCCATTTTCAACCGCACGCAAGGTCCGCCGACGTTCACGCTGAGTGATGCCGCCGTGAATCTTGGCCGTCTTTAGGCCTTGGGCGTTTAAATAAGCCGCAATTTCATCGACTTTTTCCTTCGTGTTGGCAAAAACCAAGGCCAGATAAGGCTGCCCCATGGTGAGCAGTTGGTACAAAAGTACTTTGCGGTCGTGGCTGCCGATGTCTAACAGATCATTTTGGATAGTCGGCGCAATGACGGCCGGGTTGTCGATCACAATGAAGTCCAGGTCGCGGCGTTCTTTTTGCAAAAAATTGCGCAGCTTGACGAGGATCGTGGCCGAAAAAGCAGCAAACTGGTAGCCCTGCGGGAAACGGTGCATGATTTGGCCCAGGGTGTTTAAAAAGCCCATGTCCATGGTCATGTCAGCTTCATCAACGACGAAAAAGCGCAAGGCGTCAAAGTTGAGCAGCTTTTTGGCGGCGAAGTCTGCTAAGCGTCCAGGCGTGGCCACAATGATTTGCGGCTTGCTGTGCATCAGCCTCTCCTCTTGCCGACCGCGGTCGCTGCCACCCGCCAGCTGTTCAATTCTGATGGCCAACTGGCTTTGATCCCGCAGCTGCCGGGCCACCTGAGACAGCTGTTCGACCAGCTCACGCGATGGCGCGGTGATCACCGCCTGCACTTGTGGCAGGTCGGGGTCCACCGTATTTAAAATGGGCAGCAAGTAGGCGTGCGTTTTACCAGAACCAGTCATCGCCTGCACGACCACAGACTCACCTGCTAACAGCTTGGGAATGACTTGTGTTTGCACCGCGGTTGGTTTTCGAAAACCGATCTTTTGTAAACCGGTCTGTAAACTAGTTTTTATTTGCGGATCTTGAAAAAGATTAGTCGTCATGATGCTCCTTATATTGTTTCGTAGCAGCAACTAGCTCGGCAAAAATCTGTTTGATTTCCTGACGGTCCTCGGCCTGGGCGCCGCTAGCTAAAGCGTGGCCGCCGCCGTGGTGCCGCTGGGCCAGTTTATCAATTTCAGGCCCTTTGGAACGGTAGTGAACGCGGAAAGTGCCGTCTGCTTGCTCAATAAAGACGTTCCAGGCAATGATGCCTTTAATGCGACCAGGCGTTGATACTGTGACAGAAGCCTGACCAGCCGCTACACCCGCTTTTTCTAAGTCGGGAGTTGTCAAAACGGCATAGGCTGCGCCACAAGGGTCGACGTGCATCCAGTTTAAAACCAGATTCTGCAGCTTAGCTTCTTCCAAGGTGACTTCACTGAGCCGCCGGGCAATGGCACTAATATCGATGCCCTGCTCAGTCAACTGGCGAGCCACATCAAAGGTGTGAGCACTAGTTTCCTGGTACATGAACCGACCTGTATCCCCAATGATGCCGGCGTAAAGCGCAGTCGCAATTGCCTTGTTCAGGGGCAGTTTTTCTGCCTTTAAAAAGTCGAAGACAATCTCCGAAGCGGCCGGCGCGTGGGGATCGACAAACTGCAAATCACCGTACGGGTCGATGTTGGGGTGATGGTCAATTTTGACAATCTTTTCACCATTTTTGAAGCGCTGGTCAGAAACGCGGGGCTGGTCGGCACTATCGGTCGTAATGACCAAGGCCTGCCTGTAATCAGCGTCGGCCACATCATCCATCTTATTGATCCAACCTAGATCACCAACGGGGCCCCCTGCACACAAAATCTTTTTTTCAGGCAAGGCCAAGCGCAAGCTGAAGGCCAGCCCGGCTTGGGAGCCAATCGCATCCGGATCCGGGTGGCGGTGGCGGTGCAAAATAATCGTCTGGTAATTTTTTATCTCTGTGAATATCTCGTCAAAACTGTTCATCTTTATCCTCAATCAAATAACTTAATTTCCTGGCTGATGCTGCCAGCTACTACGACATTGACGCCAAGGCCCAGCAACCGGACGCCACGCTGGGCAAAGTCAGGCACCTTGGCGAGCAAGGTCTTGGCTGCTGGAAAAAGAACGGCCGGTTCGCGGGTGGGTTCCGCGAGTTTTTGGCTGCGCGTCACGGTTAAAAAGTCGCGGTCGCGAATTTTTAACACAACCGCCGTGGCCAACAAATTGGCCTGGCTCATTTTCACGGCCAGCTTGTCACAATAATTGCGCAGGGCGGTGAGCAGCTTTTGCTCATCAAAGACAACGGGCTCAAACGACCGCTCGACGCTGAGCGACTGGTTTTTCGGAGCACGCCCCACTGGGCTATTGTCAATGCCATGGGCGTGCAGGACCATGACATAACCGGCGCGGCCAAATTTTTTAGTCAAGGTCAGCACTGAACATTGCTGCAAGTCCGCGCCAGTAGTCAGCCCCAGGTCGGCCAGCTGAGCCTGCGTCGCTTGACCGATGCCGTGAAAAGCGGCGAGTGGTTTAGCGGCTAAAAAAGCCTTCGCCTCCTCTGGTGCAATGACTGTCCGGCCAAAGGGTTTGGCCGTCTCCGAGCCCATTTTGGCCAAAAACTTGTTGTAGCTCAGACCAAAAGAGGCGGTTAAGCCCAGCTGCTGGTAAACCTGTTCTTGCAGCCAACAAGCTTGCTCTAAGTAAAGCCGCTTGGCTTTGCCGGCTGTCAAATCCAAATAGGCTTCATCCAGGGCCACGCTTTCTAGGCGGTCGGTCAGTTCGTACATCAAAGCATGAACTTGCCGAGAAACAGCCCGGTATTTTGCAAAGTGCGGTTCAACAATTGCCAGCCGGTCAGCCGGAATTAAACGCAGGGCCTGAATGGCCGGCATCGCCGAGTGCACGCCATAACGCCGGGCAGTGTAGTTGGCCGTGGCGACCACGCCGTGGCCGTTATGCTCACGCGGATCCTGGGCGATGATCACCGCCTTATTCCGCAAGCTGGGGTCGTCCCGCATCTCGACGGAAGCATAAAACGCATCCATATCGAGGTGCAAGATCCGCCGGCTCGTGTCGCGCTTCGGTAAAAACTTCGGCAGCATTAGGAGTAGATCCAGTGATCAGTCGGGTCTTCAAAGATCTCGTTTGCTTCTCTAGGACCCAGCTTAAAGGGCTGGTACTGCGGGATCTCTACGCCCTGAGCGTTTTGCGACAGCCAGGCGTCCTCTACGGTGTCGATATATTCCCAGAACTTTTCCAGCTCGCTCCAGCGAGAAAAGTAGGTATGATCTTCGACAAAGGCGTCGTGGAGCAAGCGCTCATAGCCGTCCGGCACCGATTTGATCTCTTCGGGGGTAAACAGGTAATCCAAGTCTTCGGAGCGCAGGCCATGCCCGCGAATTTTTTTGCCATTGATCGTAATAAAGAAGCGCATGTTCGGGTCAATGACAACGGAAATACTGTCTGAAGCGGCTTGCCCATACAGGTTGGTCATGTCCTTTAAGACGATGTCAATTCGGGAAATCTTTTCGCGCATGCGCTTGCCCGTTCTAAAGTAAAAAGGCACGTGGGCCAGTGGGCCGCCCAAGAACTTCACTTCACCGGCCGCAAAAGTCTCAGTCGTAGATTTAGGGTCGACGTTTGGTTCCTTCAGATAGCTGAAGGTGCCACCCGAGGCCAGGTACTGGCCGCGCGTGTAGTTTCTAGCGACCATCGCACTCGACGGGAAGATTACGCTGTCCCAGAGCTGCTTTTTGGCAGCATGAATTGCCTCAGAGCTGAGTTCAGTCGGCCCAGGCATTGCCAGCAGCGTAATAATCTGAAAGATGTGGTTTTGCACCATGTCGCGCAAAGCACCAGCAGTATCGTAGTAGCCACCGCGGGCCTCTACACCTAGGCTTTCGGCTAAAGTAACCTGGACGTTCTTGATCGACTTGCTGTTCCAAATGTTGCGAATCAGCGGGTTAGCCAGCCGGAAAGGCAGGATGTTTTGGATCATTTCCTTGCCTAGGTAGTGGTCGATGCGGTAAACATCTTTTTCAGCAAACGAGCGGGCGATCTGATTGTTGAGCTTCGTAGCCGACGGCAAATCACGGCCAAACGGTTTTTCAATGATCAAACGGTTAAAACCATCGCCTAACAGGTGCTGGTCGTAAATGTGCTCGGCGATGAGGCCAAAAAAGCGGGGCGCCATGGCCAAGTAAAAGATCCGGTTGCCGTGGACTTGGTATTTTTCACTCAACACATCGGCCTTCTTTTTCAGGACCTGATAGTGGTCGGTCTTGGTGACATCATGACTTTGGTAGTAAAAATGACTGGCAAAATCATGTAACAGCTCAGCATTTTGCTCGGTATCAGGCTCTGCTTCGTGCACTGCATCATTGATCTGCTCGCGCAGGTAGTTATCACTCCACGGCCGCCGCGCCGTCGCAATCACGGCAAAGCGGTCATGAATGAGGCCCTGCTTGTAGAGCTGATACAGCGCCGGATAAAGCTTGCGGTGGGCCAAGTCACCGGTCCCGCCAAATAAAATCATCACCATTGGTAAATTTTTAACTGCCATAACCTTTTCCCCTTGAAACAAAAAAGGCGGTGCTGACGCAACGCCTTTATCGCTTATTTATCTTCTGCAGATGACTCTTCAGCTTTCTTGCCGGCTGCACCAGGTTGGTCAGCTTTTTTGTCGTCAGTCTTGGCTGGTTTAGCGGCTTCTTGAGTTGCTGTTTCAGTTGGCAGGACCTGTCTGATGGCATTGATTGAAAAAGTCAAGTAAATGCCGTCGGCGTCAATTACAACCGTCTTGTTGTCATTGTCAACCCGGTCGATCTTGCCATGCATGCCGTCGATTAAAATGACACGGTCACCCTTGCCTAAAGTTGAAACCATTTTTCTATGCTGTTCTTGTTGCTTTCTTTGCGGTCTGATCATGCCAAAGTAAGTAAACAGGATCAGCACAATCAGCATTACGACAACGAAGATAGTGTTGCCAGCACCTGCTGCTTGGTTGCTTGCTAAAAATAACATCGATTATTCACCTCTAAAAACTCTTGTCTAAAATATTATACAGAAAAAAGCGCGTGATTAAAATGACTAATCCGGCAACGGCAGCCCCAATTGCAGGTAGGCCTTGCGGCTTGCCAAGCGGCCGCGCGGACTGTGGACCAAAAAGCCATGTTGGAGCAAATAGGGTTCATAGACTTCGGCAATGGTTTCTAGGTCTTCCCCTAAGTTGGCTGCGAGAGTGCGCAGCCCGACCGGTCCGCCACCGTACTGCTCGATGATGATCCGGAGCAGTTCTCGGTCAGTGCGGTCTAACCCAGCGTCGTCAACCTGCAGCTGCTTTAAAGCCTGTTTGGTTGTCGCTAAGGAAATCGCTTTTTCACCCTTAACTTCGGCAAAGTCCCGCACGCGCTTGAGCAGGCGGTTGGCAATTCTGGGCGTGCCCCGGGACCGCCGCGCCAGTTCGCTGGCCGCATCACTGTCAATCTGCGTGTGCAGCACCCTGCTGGAACGCTCAATAATTTTTTGCAAGTCTTGGGGCTTGTAAAACTCCAGGTGCTCGATGATGCCAAAACGTTCGCGTAACGGCGCCGACAGCTGGCCAGCACGCGTCGTGGCGCCGATCAAAGTAAAGGGCGGCAGCGGCACGTGCACGGCATGGCTCGTCTGCCCTTCGCCCACGACGATATCAACATAGAAGTCTTCCATGGCAGAGTACAGGATTTCTTCCACTGGCTTTGGCAAGCGGTGGATTTCGTCAATAAAAAGCACGTCGCCGGGTTTTAATTCGGTCAGTAGGGCCAACAAGTCGCCCGCCTTTTCAATGGCTGGGCCGCTCGTCGTCTTGACACCCACTTTTAGTTCATTGGCGATGACAAAGGCCATGGTCGTTTTACCCAAGCCAGGTGGGCCATAGAGCAGGACGTGATCCAGCGCTTCCTGCCTTTTTTGGGCAGCAGCAATGTAGACCTGCAATTCCTTTTTCACGCGGTCTTGGCCGATGTACTGGGCTAAAAGACGGGGCCGCAGGCTTCCCTCAAGGCTTTCTTCTTGCTCATCCTGAGGCGCACTGTCCATAATTCTTTTTTCGGTCACTTTTTACACCTGCTTCCTATTTTTTCAACAATAAGTTCAGGCCTTCTTTAATGTACTGGTCGGCAGTCAAATTGGCCATTTTGGCCAGTTGGGGGCTGACCCGGTCCACTTCTCGCTGAGAATAGCCGAGCGCCGTTAAAGCCAATAAGGCATCGTTCAAGGCCGGGCTGGCATTGGCTACCGGCTTTTTGGCCAGCGTATTCAGCTTGCCCTTTAAGTCTAAAACAATCTGCGAGGCGGTTTTTTTACCCACGCCTGGGAAGCGAGTCAGGTACTTGACCGCGCCCTTTTCGATAGCCGAAGCTAAGGATTCGGTGTCCTCGGCCGCCATGATGGCCAAGGCCGATTTGGGCCCAATGCCGCTGACGGATAAGAGTTTTAAGAAAAGGGCCTTGTCCTTTTGGCTGGCAAAGCCGTAAAGACTCATCCCCGTATCGCGGACAATCTGTTCCACATAGACGCGCGCTTGTTGGCCTTCTTTAAAAGCAAAGGGTTTGGGGCAATAGACCTTGTAGCCAACGCCGCCACATTCCACAACAATGTAGGCGGGCTGGACCAAGGTCACGAGCCCTGCTAGATATTCAAACATTTATCTGTCCTTTTTAAACAAATGATTCAGCTGACTTTTAGTCAATTCTAACAAAATCGTGGCGCCACTGGGGTCATAATACGGGTCGCTGCTCTGGGCCAAGTCCGTCAGCAACTGCTGTAAATCGGCCTGTGAACGCACCGCCCGCGCGTTTTTCGTCAAGTCTTGCGCTAAGATTTCCCGCAGCGCAGCAATTTTACAATGCGCCTGGTGCAAGTAAGTCACAATGATTTTGTGAACAGTGGCACTGTCGTCCTCCGGCAGCCAGACCGGCACGCTTTGCAGCAAGACCGTCTGCTGACCAAAATCTGCAATGAACAAACCAATTGCCTGCAAATCAGTCAGGTGGTCTTTGAGCTGCAGGTAATCACTGTTGGCCAGTTCGACTGTCAGCGGTGTGAGCAGCGTCTGTTGGGGGCTGTTTGTGCCCTGTATCTTTGCGAGCAGATCATCATAGGCCAAACGCCGCGCGCCAGCCAAGGGATCGGCCAAAAACAGACTCGTTCCATTTTTAGCAATGACATAACCGCCCACCTGCCCTATCAAGGTGAGCCGCGGCAGCTTCATTTTCGGTTTGGCGCCAAAGGGCCCTAATTGCTGCTGCTTAGCCACCGTCTGTTCCCAACTGGCCGTGATCAGGTAGCGGCTATTGTTTTGCACCTGGTCTAAGCTGACAATGTGTACTGCCTGTTTTTTAGGCTGTTCAGGGCGCTTGGTATTGACCGCGTCCTCGTTTAAGGTCAGCGCCAATTGGTCCTCATAAGTTTTAGGCTTTTTTTCTTGAAAAAGATCTGGGCTTTTTTCATTCTGCATGACCGTCTGGGCCACGGCTTGCGTGAGTAAGCGACTCAGCTCTGGCTCTTTGGACAGACGCACTTCTCGCTTGGTCGGGTGCACATTGACGTCAACCAAGAGCGGGTCGAGTTTCAGGGTAATGACTGCTAAGGGATAACGGCCGGCAGGCAAGCGGTTGCCAAAGCCAGCCGTCACAGCCTGCGTCAGTTGGTAACTGCGCACGTAGCGGCCATTGAGCAAAAAAGTGATGTAGTTGCGGCTGGCGCGGCTCACTGCCGGGTCAGAAACTAAGCCGCTGATTTGAAAGTCGGGACTTTGTGCACGCAGCGGTCGCATGCTCTCGGCGGTCTTGACACCATAAATTTGTGCAAAGACCTGCCGCAAGTCACCATTGCCGGGCGTCTTCAACAAAGTCCGGTCGCCATTTTTCAACTCAAAGGCAATTTCCGGGTGCCCAAGCGCCAGCCGGTTGCAGACATCGACGATACGGAGGATCTCAGTACGCGGTGACTTCAAATACTTGAGCCGCGCCGGCGTATTGTAAAAAAGATCCTTGATCGTTAAACGCGTGCCCTGCGCTGCGGCAGCCGACTCAACGCGCTGTGGCCGCCCAGCAAGCACTTGCGCACTGACGCCACCGTGACCCGCATTGGTCACAATCTGATCCTTGCTAACCGCGGCAATAGAGGCCAAAGCCTCCCCGCGAAAGCCCAGGGTGTGGATCTGAAACAGGTCGCGCTCAGTGCTGATCTTACTGGTCGCATGCCGCTGAAAGGCGAGGTCCAGCTGATCGGCCGGAATGCCGCTACCATCATCTTGCACAGAGATGGCCCGCAAGCCGGCGTCGGCAAAGGTGACCAGAATCCGGTGGGCCCCCGCATCGATCGCGTTTTCGCACAATTCTTTGACGACACTGGCTGGCCGTTCAATTACTTCTCCGGCAGCGATCTGGTTGGTTAAAGCAGCTGGCAACTCATGAATTTTGGCCATTGTGCCCCTCCTTCAGGCTTTTTTGCCAATCGGCAACGATTGCCATGACCTTCAGCGGCGTCTTGTTCGGCAAGTACAAGTCTTTCAATTCGGCCAGCACATCGCTTTCTGCCGGATCCTGCTGGACTTGCTGTTCATTAAACAGGTCCAGCTGCTGGCTGGCTTCTTGCAAACTGCCGGCGCCTTGGGCTTCTAGCCGTCGCAGCATAATGCGGGCCTCGTGCAGCACTGCTCGCGGCAACCCCGCCAACTGGGCCACGTGGATGCCATAAGATTGGTCGGCCGCCCCAGGCATAATCTTGTGTAAAAAGACCAGTTGCCCATTTTGCTCGGTAGCACCCACATGGATGTTCTTTAAGTGTGGCAAGGTCTGCTCCAGATCGGTCAGTTCGTGATAGTGGGTGGCAAACAAGGTCTTGGCATGAACCTTGTCGTGCAAGTATTTGACAATTGCGCCGGCCAGCGCCATCCCGTCGTAGGTGGCAGTACCGCGGCCAATTTCGTCAAATAAGACCAAGGAGTTCTTGGTCGCGTGTTGCAAGGCAGCGTTGGCTTCGCTCATCTCGACCATGAAGGTGCTTTGCCCAGAAATCAAGTCGTCAGCGGCTCCAATTCGGGTAAAAATCTGATCAAAGATCGGCAGGTCGGCGCTATCTGCCGGCACAAAGCTGCCAACTTGCGCCATGATCGCGATCAGGGCCATTTGCCGCATGTAGGTGCTTTTACCGGACATGTTCGGACCGGTGATCAAGAAAATATCGGTATCGTCAGCCATCTCCACGTCGTTGGGGATATAAGACCCCGTCGGCATGACTTGCTCGACGACCGCGTGGCGTCCATTTTTAACGGAAATGGCCTGCGAATCGGTGTGCAGCGTCGGGCGGCAATAATTGTTTTTTTCGGCCGTGTCGGCAAAAGACAAGAGCACATCTAAACGAGCAATCTGCCCCGCCAGTTTTTGCAGAGCGGGCGCATACTTTTTCACTTCGTCACGCAGCTTGACAAACAGTTCGTATTCCAAACTAGTGGATTTGGTCTGCGCTTCTAAAATTAAAGATTCGTGCTCCCTTAGCTCCGGCGTGATGTAACGCTCGGCATTGGTCAAAGTTTGTTTTCTGTTGTAGCGCTCCGGCACCTTGTCCTTATTGGCATTGGTGACTTCAATGTAATAGCCAAAGACCTTGTTGTAGCCAACCTTCAAGTTATTGATGCCGGTGGCCGTACGCTCTTGTTCCTGCATCTGGGCCAACCACTGGTGGCCGTTGGTCATCGCCTCGCGATAACGATCGAGTTGGTCGTCGACGCCTTTTTGAATCAAACCGCCCTCGGTCGTCAGAATCGGCGGGTCGGGCACAATCGTCTTGGTGATCAGGTCCGCCACGCTGGGCAGGGGATCCATTGCTTGGGCCGCAGCCGTCAAAACAGTACTTTTCAAGTAAACTAAGGCCTGCTTAATCGCTGGCACCTGCTGCAAAGAGTGGGCCAGCTGCAACAATTGGCGGGCATTGACGTTGCCAAAAGCCGTCTTGCCCGTCAACCGTTCTAGATCGTAGACGCCTTTGAGGGCCGTCTTGACCTTGTCGCGGGTAAAAAACGAGTCAAGAAGCGCCTGCACAATGTCTTGGCGTTGTTTGATTTTGGCCGCTGACAGCAGCGGCCGGGTCAGCCAGCGTTTGAGCAAACGACCGCCCATGGCCGTCTGGGTCTGGTCGAGCAGCCAAAACAGCGAACCCATTTTTTTGCCAGTTTTCGCCGAGGCTAAGATTTCCAAGTTGTTTTGGGAGACGTGCGACAGCTGCAGGTACTGACTAGTTTCATAAGAACGGGCCAACTGCAAATGGGCTAGGCTGCGCTTTTGTGTGACCAGCAAATAGGCGACCAGTTGCTCGGTCGCCCTTTTTTCCAGCGCATTCGTCAGCTTTTGCACAACGTAGGAAATTTCGGCATGTTGTTCAGTCAACTTGGCTGGTTGGGAAACTGTAATGCCCGCTTTGGCGAAAAATTCTTGGCGACTTGCAGGCTCCGGACCTGCAAAGACGACCTCTTTCGTGCGCAGCGAGAGCAGTTCGTTTTCGGCCTGTTCAAAATTCAAGAGGTGAGTCGCAAAGATTTCCCCAGTGGATAAGTCACTGTAGGCTAAGCCCCACTCCTTTTTATCAGCGACAAGCGCAGTCAAGAAATTCGAGTCCTTGGCCTGATCTGGGCCCTCGTCCATCATGGTCCCAGGCGTGACTAGCTGCACGATCCCACGCTTCACCATGCCCTTAGCCTTGGCTGGGTCTTCCAGCTGTTCACACAAAGCGACATTATAGCCCTTTTCCACCAGACTATTCACATAAGAATTGACGGCTAAGTGTGGCACTCCGGCCATCGGAATGGGGTGTTTCGTCTTATTGGAACGGTGGGTCAAAGTCAATTCCAGCAACTGGGCACCTTTGACAGCATCATCTTCGAATAATTCGTAAAAATCACCGACGCGGTAGAACAAAAAGGCATCCGGATACTGCTTTTTGATGTCATAGTACTGCTGCATCATGGGCGTACGTTTTTCAGCCATTAGTTTCCTTCTTTCAACTGCTTTTTATTATAACTTGAAAGCCCAACCAAAAGAAAATAAACAAAAAGGAAGGCGCAAGCCTTCCTTTTTGTCATTTGTTTTAATTCAGAGGTATTACATACCCATTGCTGGAGCACCAGCACCGGCACCGCCAGCAGCAGGTTTGTTGTCGTCATCAACGTCAGCCACTACAGCTTCGGTCGTCAGAAGCAGTGCTGCAATTGAAGAAGCGTTTTGCAGAGCGGAGCGCGTAACCTTGGTTGGGTCGATAATGCCGGCGTTAACCATGTTTTCCCACTTGCCGTTAGCAGCGTTGTAACCAACTTCGTTTTCTTGGTGCTTCATCTTGTCGACGATTACAGAACCATCTTCGCCGGCATTCTCAGCTATTTGACGAACTGGTGCTTCCAAGGCCTTAACGACAATGTTGACACCGGTCTTCTCGTCGCCTTCAGCTTGCACAGCCTTGACGTCGTTCAAGACGTTGATCAAAGCAGTACCACCACCGGCAACGTAACCTTCTTCAACGGCTGCTCTCGTAGCATTCAGGGCATCTTCGATGCGGTACTTTCTTTCCTTCAATTCAGTTTCGGTGG
>JAXGWL010000006.1:0-14478 GCA_040773345.1 Lactobacillus sp.
CCACTGCTTATTCAAGTTTCAATGGGCGCTGCAAAGTACATGGGTGGCTTTAAGCTGGTCAAGCACCTCATTGAGGACGAAATGGACAGCATGCAAATTTCGGTGCCGGTCATTTTAAACTTAGACCACGGCAACTACGAGACTGCTAAGGAGTGCATTGCTTTAGGCTATTCCTCAGTGATGTTTGACGGCCACAAGCTGCCAGTTGCTGAAAATTACGCCAAGACGAAGGAAATCGTTCACTTGGCACACGAAAAGGGCATTTCGGTTGAGGCCGAGATCGGCAAGATTGGCGAAAACCAAGGCGCCTACGGCGCAGAACTAGCGACGGTGCGGGACGCGCGTGCTTTTGCCGCTATCGGCGTCGATAAACTGGCCGCCTGCATCGGCAACATTCACGGCATTTACCCGAAGAACTGGCCGGGGTTGAATTTCCAACGCTTGCGTGAAATTGCGGCGGCTATCCCGACCCCACTGGTGTTGCACGGTGGTTCAGGCATTCCGAAGGACCAGATTCAAGAATCCATTAAATACGGCATTGCCAAGATCAATATCAATACTGAATTCCAGCAGGCTTTCCAAAAGGCGACCCGGGAATATATCGAAGCCGGGCGTGATTTGAACCTGGCTGAAAAAGGCTATGACCCACGCAAGTTGCTCAAGCCAGGCACGAAGGCCATTGAGCAGTCCATGCGCGAGATGATCAAATGGATGGGCACGCCAACCATTGATCAAATTGAGGCCCAGCGGCAAGCTGTGGAGAAAGTAAAAGTTAGATAGTAAAAGCAAAAACGCCTAGTCCTGCAGGACTAGGCGTTTTTTTCTTGCGGTAAGACGATGGTTTTGACAGTGAAGCTGAAGGGCAGGACGAGCCGCAAGCGAAAAGCCGTGAGCTGCAATTTTTGCCCTGCTTCAAAGGCCGGGTTGTAGAGGGGGTCACCCAAAATCGGCCAGCCGGCGTGCGCTAAGTGGACCCTGATTTGGTGAGTCCGGCCGGTTTCTAGCTGCAGCTGCAGCAAAGCTGCGTCATCCTTTTTACACAGCAATTTAAAGTGCGTCACGGCCTGCAAGCCGGTGGGGCTCACCAGCCGCTTTCTTTGGTCGCTAGGGTCTTGGGCAATTGATTTGTCAATAATGCCCTGGTCCGGCAGGTCAGGAGAAGCCTTGACCCAGGCCAGATAATCGCGCTGGCAGATCTTGCGGCTGAGTTCTTGGTTTAAGATCGGAACCACGGCCGGATTTTTGGCCACCAAAAGCAGGCCATGCGTCAACATGTCCAGCCGGTGCACGACGTAGGGACAGTGCCCTAAATAGGTGGCGCAGTCGTTTAAGGCCGTGTTGGTTTCGTTTAAGTTGGGATGCGTTTTTTGGCCGGCGGGCTTGTCGATGACCAGGATGTTGTCGTCTTCAAAAACGACTCGGGGCAGTTGGCCGCTGGGCGTGTATTTTTGTTGGTGAGAGTCGACGTGCGTCAGATTCAGCTCTATTTCGTCGTCAGGCCGTACCAGTTCGTTGAAGTTGCGGTAGCGGCTGTTAATCAGCACGTTTTTTTCCACCCTTAAAAAATGCCGCCATTTGCGCTGGATGAATAAGTCAGTCAGCAGCTGTTTGACGCTTTCGGGTGCTCTTGTTTTGGGAAAAATCAGTTTAAAGCGATAATCATTCATGGTTTTCAGGCATGTGCTAAAATCTAGATAACTTTTTAAACAAAGGAAAGGTTTATGGAACGAGAACAGTTACATGAACAAAAAAGAACAGGGCTCAAGTACTGGCTCTGGCGCCTGCAGGTTTGGCGCTGGCTGCTCTTAGCCCTCTTGCTCATCATCCTATTGACCTGTACCTATTATACAGTCAAAGTAAAAACTTCCAATATTGCGAACCTGAAGGCGTCCTTGTCGACGACGACGCAGATTTATGACAAAGATGGCAAAAAGGCCGGGGAGCTCTACGCTCAAAAAGGCAGTTTCGTGCCTTTAAAAAAGATCTCACCCAATATTCAAAACGCAGTCATTGCGACGGAAGACCGGACCTTTTACACGAACCCCGGCTTTTCTGTCAAAGGCATGGCGCGGGCGGCCGTCATGGGCGTTATCCACCATGGCATCGTCGGCGGTGGTTCAACTTTAACCCAGCAGCTGGCCAAAAATGCCCTGCTGACGCAGCAGCAGACTTTTGCGCGCAAAATTGAAGAACTATTTTTTGCCATTGAAATCAACCACGTCTACTCGAAAAAAGATATTTTGACCATGTACCTCAATAACGCCTACTTTGGCAACGGAGTCTGGGGCGTGCAGGATGCGTCGCGGCGTTACTTTGGCTGTGACGCTTCCGAGGTCGATGTGGCGCAGGCCGCCACGCTAGCCGGGATGCTGCGCAACCCCGGCATGTACAATCCGCGGGATCACCGCAATTATGCGACTTCCCGGCGCAACGTCGTGTTAGGTTTAATGGCTGAAACAGGCAAGATCTCAAAAAGTCAGGCAAAGGCAGCACAGGCTGAAACGATGGCGTTGGCCGACACCTACCAACAGTCCAACGGCTACCGCTATCCTTACTTTTTTGACGAGGTGGTCAACGAAGCGATCAAGCGTTACGGCTTAAGCGAAGCCGACGTGATGAACAAGGGCCTGAAGATCTACACGACCCTAGATCAAAACTACGAGCGCGGCTTGCAAAACAGCTTTGCAAATGGCAATAACTTCCCGGCGGCCGCGGCCGCCGGCACGCGGACCCAGGGCGCCAGCGTAGCGATAGATCCGAATACGGGTGCTGTCCGCGCTTTAGTTGGCGGCCGGGGCAAGCACGTTTTTCGGGGTTATAACCGGGCGACGCAGATGAAACGCCAGCCAGGCTCGAGTATCAAGCCGCTGGCGGTCTACACGCCGGCACTGCAAAACGGTTACCATTACGACTCCGACTTGTCGAACAAGCTGCAGACTTTTGGCAAAAACAATTATGAGCCGCATAACGTGGATAACGGCTATTCCAACACCATTCCCATGTACCAGGCGCTGGCCCAGAGCAAAAACGTGCCCGCCGTCTGGCTGCTCGACAACATTGGCGTGCAAAAGGGCGTCCAGTCACTCAATAATTTTGGTATCGACGTGCCCAAGCGTGACCAGAACCTGGCCCTGGCCTTGGGTGGTTTGTCCACTGGCGTGTCGCCAGTCCAGATGGCGCGCGCTTACTGTGCTTTTGCCAACCACGGCAACTTGCCAGACCAAGCTTACGTCATTACCAAGATTACCGATGCTAGTGGCAAGGTTTTAGGTGAAAATCACCGGACGGCCAACCACCGGATCATGTCCGAAAACACCAGCAAGGAAATGACCTCGATGCTGCTCGATGTCTTCACGCAAGGCACGGGTCAAAGCGCACAACCGGCCGGCTACGAGGTGGCCGGTAAGACTGGTTCGACCGAGGTGCCCAACTCTTATGGCTTTGGGACCAAAGACCAGTGGATCGTCGGCTACACCCCTGACGTGGTTTTGGCAACCTGGGTTGGCTTTGACCAAACCGATGAACAGCACTTCATGCACGGTGTTTCGGAAACCGGCGTGACCCACCTCTATAAGTCTGAGCTGGAAAATATTTTGCCTTACACCCAGCAGACACGCTTTACCGAGAAGCCGGCGGGCACTATTCAAAGAGACAGTGGTGCCGGTCAAAATGTTTGGGGCAAGATTGGCGAAAGTCTGCGGCAAGGTTTAGGCGGAGCCGGTAACAAGGTCAATGAATGGTATAATAATTTCAAAGGCCTTTTTGGCCGCTAAACTAGATGAGGAGACATGATTCATGGCAGACATTTACGAGAGCGCTGACAACATTGCAAAGCAGCTGGAAGACACGGCTGAATTCAAGTCCGTCAAGGCTGCCGTTGAACTGATCAGAAATGATCCCCAAACGGTGGCATTGTACAAGCGCATGGACCTGCTGCAAAACCAGCTCATGGACAAGCAGGCCAAGAAAGAAAAGCCGACCCCAGAAGAAATCAACGAGTACAAGACGCTGGAACAAAAGCTGGGGCAAAACCCAACCATGGCTAACCTGCTGAAGGAAGAAAAGCGGATGTACGATCTTTTGAATAAGATTCAAGGCCGGATCACTAAACCGATTGGCAAACTGTATCAACAACTGGTTAAGTAATGAAATTTATTCATTTTGCAGACGCACACTTAGATAGTCCCTTTCGTGGGCTATCTTTTTTGCCACAAGGACTTTTTAAAAAGATAAAAAACGCGGCTAACGAATCTTTAGAAAAGATCGTGGATTTAGCGCTCACTGAACAAGTCGACCTGGTTTTGATTGCGGGTGACACCTTTGACTCGCCACAGCCGACACCAGGCAGCCAAGTCTTTTTTGCCGAGCAGATCAAAAGGCTGACGGCCGCCGAAATCCATGTGGTTATGGTCTTAGGCAATCATGACTATTTAAAAGCCGCTGACTTGCTGGTAGCTAAAAGCCCGTTCTTCCACTTGCTAGGGCCAGGCCAGGTCGAACAGATCGTGCTGCAGACCAAGGCTGGTTTTGCCTACGAAGTCAACGGCTATTCTTACCAGCAAAACCACGTCCCGGAAAACATCATGGCTAAGATGCAGCCCAAGGGCGAGCGCTTTGCGTTCGGTCTACTGCACGCCAACTTAGAAACTGGCCAGCAGGGCGTTTACTGTCCCTTTACCCAGGCCGACTTGACACACTTAAATTATGACTATTTTGCTTTGGGCCATATTCACCACCGCCGCGTGATTAGCAAAAAGCCGTTAGCCGCTTACCCTGGCAATATCCAGGGTCGGCAGGTCAACGAGCTGGGTGCAAAAGGCTGCCTCTTAGGAGAAGTCGACGAACAGACAAAGGAGGTCAGCTTGCAGTTTAAGGCGACGAGCGACCCGCTTTGGCTGCAAAAAGAAGTGACCTTGACTCAACCTGTGCCCGCTGACCGATTGCAAGGTGAACTTGCGCGTCAGCTGGCTGACAGTGCAGGCCACGGCTTAGTTGATCTCCAGGTCAAGGGCGCTCAATATTTGAGTGCTGCTGAGCTGGAAAACCTGCAAGCACCGGAATTTTGGCAGCTGCTGGCTGGTGAACTGCCAGGGCAAACCATCGTTGACGCCCATTTTTCCGCCAGCGAGCAATTGGTGTTAGACAAGCGTAACGCTCAGGCTTTGACAGAAGCCGAAAAAACGGTGCTGACGCCAGCCGAATTGGCTAAAAACGCCCAGGGTTTGGTCAAAAAGGCACCTTGGTTGAATAAAATCCTAGCTGATCAGGATTTTCAGGAACAAGTCTTTGCGCAAGCTAAATTACTTTTGCAAAAGCAGTGGGGAGGCAGCGATGAAGCTTAAGAAAATCACCATCCGGGCCTTTGGCCGCTTTGAAAAACAAAGCTGGGCCGTGCCGCAAGACTTAGCTGTTTTCTACGGACCAAATGAAGCTGGCAAGACGACGCTTGCCGTCTTTATCAAGCAGGTGCTATTTGGCTTTCCGGCGCGCCAGAAGCGTTATGACCTCTTTTTAGACTACAGCCCGCTGTCCGGCGCTAACCCGATGGGTGGCAGCTTGACTTTTACAGATGGTAGCGACACTTATGTTTTAGAGCGCTTGAAGCAAGCACACCACGCCGACCAGGTGAAGTTAACCCGTAACGGGACTGAAGTGCCGGTCAGTCTTTTTTACGAAAAAAACAGGGACGTTGACGGGGCTTTTTACCAGGACAGCTTTGTCTTTGACCAAGACCAGCTGGCGAGCGTAACGGCACTGTCACGCCAGGACTTACTCGACCGCGTCTACTTTTTGGGCGCGGCGCAGAGTCAGCGGCTGGAGCAGATCAAAGACCAAGTTGACGGCGCTGCAGAAGAATTGTTCAAGGCCCGGGGCAAAAAGCCGGCGTTAAACCAGCTCATCGCGCGCCACGCAGAAGCCCAAGAAAGGTTCACTGAATTAAAAGGGGAGCAGGCAGGCTTTGCTGACGAACGCCAGCGTTATGCTGATTTGCGCCAAGAACTGGCCAAGCTCGAAAAGCAGCAGCAACGGCTTCACAGTCAGTTTGAGCACAATAATAACTTGCTGCAAAAACTGCCTGTCTATCAACAGTTGCAGGACTTGCAGCAAACAAAACCCAGCCAGTTTGACGAAGCAAACTACCAAAAAGCGCAGGCAGTGGCCGCCCAGCTGGCCAGTTTTTCTAGCCCAGAAGATTACAAGCTTGATGTGCAAAAAGCAGAAAAACTGCTGGGCCAAAAGTTAACTGTCACCAACTGGCTCAATGAACAAAAAAATGCGCGCCCAAAAGAAGCTAACCTGCAAAAAGACCTGGCCCAGCAAAAAGAGCTCCAACCGCAAGCCGCCAAGTTAGCCAACTTGTCAACAGCCGAATTGGCCCAGCTACGCCAAGATTGGCCACAACAAAAGACAAATGCTGCTCATAAAATTGACTTAGTGGTCGGGCTTGTCTTTGCCTTGCTAGCAGTCTTGGTGTTTAACAGTAGAGCCAGTTTGGCGCTTGTCTTTGGTCTTGCGGCCGGCGGCTTCCTGGCCGCTTACTTTCTGCAAAATAAAAAGTCAGCAAAAGACGATAGCTTTCAAGACAAATATGGTTTTGAGCCAAATGGCGCTAGTCCTGACGCATTAATCAACGCCGTTGTCACTATTCAAAACTTGCAAAACAAATTAGC
The DNA here is from genome assembly GCA_040773345.1 of Lactobacillus sp. Classification (GTDB taxonomy): domain Bacteria; phylum Bacillota; class Bacilli; order Lactobacillales; family Lactobacillaceae; genus Lactobacillus. The sequence continues at coordinate 6,672 of JAXGWL010000006.1, forward strand.
TGCTTGTCAGCAAGAACAAAAAGAGCTGGCTGCCAAGCTAACTACTTTTCAGCAAAAACTAGGGCAAGTGTTGCCAGAAACCAGCAGTGATGTCCTGCAAGATTTGGGTCGTTTGGAACAGTTAGCAGCTGCTGCCAAGGCGAGCCGGGCGCAAAAGGCCAAGCAGCAAGAGCTCAATTTGCAGCTGCAAAAAGTGCTGAATGCTGCGGGCGCCAGTTCTTGGGCCGACTACCAAGAACGTTACCGGCAACATTTGCTGGCGGTGCAAAAGCAGACCCAGGTCCAAGCCTTGGCTGAGCAATTAGGCGCTGATTTGCCGCAGCTCAAAGAACTTGCTAAACATGAAGCTGCCTTTCGACAAACAGTTAACAAGCAAGCCGCTGAGCTGAAGGAGTTAGTCGCTAACACGGACAAGCTGCGCCAGCAGGCGGCGGATTTACAAGCAGAACTGCGTCACGAAGCTTCTAGCGACGATGTCGCCCGGCAGAGCCAGGAGGTCAGTCAACTGGCCAGCCAAATCGTGCAAAAAAGCCAGGATTACCTGGCGGGCAAGCTGGCAGCTGAACTAATTCAAAAGACCTTAGGCCTAGCTTCGCATAACAGTTTCCCTAAGATGATGACAGTTGCTAATTCTTACCTGGCGCTGCTGACGGGTAAGCACTATGACAGAATCATCTGGCCAAGCAAAGGCCGTGGCCTCAAGCTGCAACGCTCTGATGGCCAAAAGCTCCCTTTGCGTAACTTGTCACGGGGGACCGCCGAACAGCTGTACTTTGCCTTGAAACTGGCCTTTGTGCAAAAAGCCGCTGGCGAAGTCGACTTGCCTTTGCTTATTGACGACGCCTTCGTCAACTTTGACCCAGCGCGGCGGACCTATATGCAGCAGCTGCTTAAACAGCTGGCAGCTGACCGGCAGGTGCTGGTCTTTACCGCCGATGAACAATTGGCGCAAAGTTTAGGGCCTAAGTACATTAATTTAAACGAGGTGCAACATGCTTAAGAAAATTACAGATTATGCAGTGGGCCAGGAGATGGACCTACCGGTCTTAATCAAAGTCGCTCAGGTGCGGCAAACGCGGGCCGGCAAGCCATATTTGGCCATGGTTTTAGCTGATTCATCCGGCGACATCCGGGCCAACTTTTGGCGCGTCAACCAGCAAGACATCGCCACTTTCACGCCGGGCACCATTGTTGAGCTAAACGGCAAAATAGAGGAATACCACGGTCAAGCCCAAGTCAATGTCTACGGTCTCCGGGTCGTTGGCCCCGACGAAGGCCTCAGCGTCGACGACTTTGTCAAAAGTACCCAGTTGTCTGCTGCAGAACTTGAAGCTGGCATCAATGAAAAGGTCTTTGCAATTTTAAATCCCACCTGGAATCGGATCGTGCGTTATTTGCTGAAAAAATGGCACCAGCGTTTTTTCGACTATCCAGCTGGCAAGCACAACCACCATGCCTTGCGGGGTGGCCTCGCCCTGCACACCCTGACCATGTTAAAAGACGCAGAAGGCCTGTGTGCAGTTTATCCCCAGCTTGACTCGTCCTTGCTTTATGCCGGCTGCATTTTGCATGATATGGGTAAGGTCTTAGAACTGTCGGGGCCTGCTGCCACCCAGTACACGACGGAGGGCAACTTGGTCGGGCACTTGGTCTTGATCGATGAGCAAATCGTCTTGGCTGCGCATGAACTAAAGATTAAGCCCGATAGTGAAGATCTGCTGCTATTGCGCCACCTGGTGCTGTCCCACCACGGCAAGTTTGAGTACGGCTCACCCAAGCTGCCTGCTTTACTGGAGGCCGAAATTTTGCACCGCATCGACGACTTAGACGCGACTGTCAACGCCGTCAGTGCCGCCTTGACCAGCGTGGCACCCGGCCACTTTACAGCCCCGTTACCAGCTCAAGACAACCGCCGTTTTTACCGGCCTAAGCATGATGAAGCCATTAAAAAATTTAAACAATAAGACACAAAAAAAGACCCGCTCCTGCGGGTCTTTTTTTGTTGAACGATGCTTAGTTGCCGCTCACAGTGGCGTGGCCACCGTTGGTGCCGGTCTGCATGTAGGCTGCCAAGACGTTCTTTAAGTCGTTGTCCTTGATGGAGACATCCGACTTCTTCAAAACGTCGGCGATGACCTTTTGCATCGTGGCCTGGTTGCGCATCATTTTAGCGTAAATTTGGTTGTCGATCTCTTTCTTGTGGTCGGCGAACTTGCCCTTTGCTGGGTGACTAATCATCTTGATGACGTGGTAGCCATATTGGGTCTTAACTGGTTGCGGTGTGACTTGCCCAGTCTTCAACTTGAAGGCTGCCTTCTTGAAAGTGGCATCCAAAGTACTGTCGCTGGAGTCAAAGGCTGGCAGCTTGCCGGCCTTGTTCTTCGTCGCGGTGTCAATTGAATACTTTGCAGCCAGCTTCTTGAAGTCACCACCCTTGTTCAACTGGTTGATGATGTCTTGGGCCGTTTCCTTCTTGGCAACCAGGATGTGTTGAACTTTGACTTTTGGCTGATATTTAGCCCAAGCCTTTTGTTCCTGTTTTTTGCTGATCTTATGGGTGTCTTTCAAGGCAGCTTCGGACAGCAATTGAATCTTGATTGAGTTCTTAAATTGGGAAGCAGTCATGCCGTTTTGCTGCAGTACAGCTGAGAATTGGCTGCCGTACTGCTTTTTAGCTTGGTTGTACTGCTTGTCAATCTTCTTTTGAGAAACTTTCTTGCCATATTGGCTCTGCAAGGTTCTTTCAATCAGCATGTTAGCTAGGGCAGATTGACCAGCTTGGGACTTCTTCATGTTGTCGTAGTATTGCTGCTGGGTGATCTTGCCGCCTTTGTAGCTAGCAACGGTCTTGTTTGAAGAACAGCCGGCGGTTGCCAAGGCGATGCCTGCTACGGCGACCAGGGCAGCTGCACTCTTCAAGTACTTTTTCATAAAAATAGATGCACATTCCTTTCAGTATATGATAACGACCCTCATCTTAACATAATAGCGACGGTTAATCTTGATGATCTTGTGAAAATTGCGCTAAGTCTTTTTGAAGGTCGGCCTGCAAGGCAGTCAAACTAGCGCCAGCTTGGGGCAGGGCGTTGGCCAGCCGCCCACTTGCTTCTTGGGCGTTGGCAAACCCGCGGCCTAAATCTGCTAACAAAGCGCCGACTGCTTGACCTTCTTGGGTCAGTTTGTCCTTGATGGTTTCACCGTGGTCGTCTTGGGCTAGGCTCATGAAAAGACCCAGACCGACCCCGACCAGCGTACCTGCCGTAAATGCTTTCATTTAAAAGGCCGCCTTAATCTCGTCGGCTACTTCTTGGTAGGCCTTTTCATCATACTTAGCGGAGTTATCGATGTGGGCCACCTTTAAGGAGTCGCCGTTTTCAGAATAACGGGGAATAAAGTGGACGTGGGAGTGCATCACGGCCTGGCCGGCAATCTTGCCGTTGTTGGTCGTGATGTTCATGCCCTTAATCTGCGGATTGCTCTTGGCGATGGCCCTAGCGATCGTCGGAATGTAACGCAGGTAGCGGGCGGCGTCAGCTTCTGTGTAGGTCAATAAATTCTTGATGTGCTTTTTGGGCACCATCAAAACGTGGCCCCGGGTCACTTGGGAGATGTCCAAAAAAGCGTAGACATCGTCATTTTCGAAGACCTTGTAGCTGGGCACCTCGCCCTTGATAATCTTGCAGAATAAGCAGTTGTCGTCTAAATCTGCCATGAAAAAACCTTCTTTCTAAGGCCTAACCGTTTAAGGCTCTTAATGGTCATGCTATCATATAGGTTGAAATTTTTCGACAAGGAGCATCGAGCAATGGGCTTAGAAATACAGGAGTTGACTGCAGGCTATGCTGGACAAGCGGTCATCTCCGACGTCAATTTAAAGGTCGCACCAGGTGAAGTATTGGGCCTGATTGGTTTAAACGGCGCGGGCAAGTCGACGACGATTAAAACAATCTTGGGTCTGCTGCGCCCGCAGAAAGGGCGGATCCTGTTAAATGATTTGCAGCTGGTTCAGCACCCAGCTGCCTTTAAAAAACAGGTCGCTTATATCCCTGAAATGCCAATTTTCTACCCGGAACTGACTTTAAAAGAGCACCTGGAGCTGACCATGTTGGCCTACCAGTTGGACCCTAAGGCGGCCTGGCCGCGGGCCAAGGACTTGCTGGCACAGTTTAGACTCGCCGACAAGCTTGACTGGCTGCCGATCCACTTTTCAAAGGGGATGCAGCAAAAGGTCATGATCGTCACGGCCTTTCTGACCGACGCAAGTTTGTTTGTCATCGATGAGCCATTTACGGGCCTGGACCCCTTGGCCGTCGCCAACCTTTTGGAATTGATCAGACAAGCTAGTCGGGCTGGCAAGATGGTGCTCATGACGACCCACGTCTTGGCGGACGCCCAGCAAGTTGTTGCGCGCTACGCGGTGTTGAACCGTGGTCATATTGAGACCAGCGGCAGCTTGGCTGACATTCGCGAACACTACAGTTTGCAACCGGCGGATTCCTTTGACAAGCTCTACCAAGTTTTGTACCAGGAGCAGCAAAATGCGTGAGTTAGCAAGCAGCCGCTTACGCAGGAATAGCCAGCAGTCTCTGCGCTATCTGCGGCTCGTTTTCAACGACTTTTTTGTACTGGCCCTGGTCTTTATCGCCGGCGCCGTGATGTTTTGGTATGCCCAGACCCTGAAGACGCTGCCGGCAGGGCAGTGGTATTACCGGCCCTTGTTAATTGTCATCTTCTGGCTGCCTTTTTTGACGGGGCACCTGGTGACACTTTTGCAAGAAGCGGACAAGCAATTCTTGCTGCCCATTGATAACCGTTTAAAGGCTTATTTTAAACCGCTGCTCGGCTACAGCATGGTTGTACCGACGCTCCTCATCGTCTTGCTGGCCGCGGTCCTGGCACCACTGGCCCTGGTCAAAGCTAATTTGCCAACTTGGCACTATCTGCTGCTAGCCATCGGCTTGATCTTTTTAAAATACCTGCAGTTCAACTTGGACTTGGCTAGTCTGTATTTCAGTCGACGTTTAAACCCGTGGGCTGTACGTTTGCTGATTTTGTTAGTCATCGCTAACTTCTGCTACAACTTCTGGGCGGGTCTGATTTTGACCGTTGCTTTCACAGTTTTAAACAGCTACCTGCCCCAAGGTGGCCATTTTGACTGGCAACGGGCCGTCGCCTATGAACAAAGCCGCAAGAGCCGCGTCTACGCCGGCTTTGCCATGTTCACCGACGTAGCTGAATTAAAGCCAGTGATCAAACGGCGCAAGGGTCTTGATTTCTTGCTGACAAAAAGCAAAAATGGCTTGGTTTACCTCTACCAGCGCACGCTGCTGCGGAACCCTGACTACCTAAATTTGTTAGTCCGGATGACCGTCTTTGCCGTGTTGGTCTCCTGGCTCTTAGCAGACTGGCGCTGGGCCGCTGGCCTGTCAGCACTGATCGTCTTTTTAACGGCCTTCCAGCTGGTGGGTTTAGGCCACAGCTTTGACTATAACTTGGCCTTTCGGGTGAGCCCGTTAATTTTGTTGCCAAAGAGTAGACCATTAGCGAGAGTTTTAGGCCTAGCTTTATTGCTACAAAGTGTAGTTATTGCCCTGTGCTGGCTAGTTGTTTTGCCATTAACTGTCTGGCCCAAGGCCTTAGGCATTTTGGCCGTAGCTGACCTGGTCATCATCTTGGCCTACCTGCCGTATAAGATAAAGAAGGAAAATAAATGAGATTAAGAAATAAACCCTGGGCGGTCAAACTCGTAGCTGACCACCCCGAAGCTGTCTTGCAGGATCCCGATCCCAGCCAGCCAATCGACTGGGCTCACCGCTTTGCTGATTTTGCAAAGCCTCTGCAAATAGAGATTGGGTCCGGCAAAGGCAAGTTCATCACGACTTTAGCCAAACAAAATCCTGATGTGAATTTTGTGGCCATCGAGCTGCAGACGACTGCGGCCGGCATGATTTTGCGCACCAAGCTTGCGCAGGGTCTGGCCAACCTGCAAATTTTACGCGGAGATGCCTTAGACATCGACCACTTTTTCCCAGCTCACTGTGCCGAAAAGATCTACCTGAATTTTTCTGACCCCTGGCCGAAAAAACGCCACGAAAAGCGGCGTCTGACCTACCAGGCATTTTTGTTGCGTTACCAAAAAGTTTTAAAGCAAAATGGGGAAGTAGAATTAAAAACCGACAACAGCGGTCTGTTTGCCTACAGCCTGCAAAGCTTGAACAATTTCGGCCTGCATTTTGACTTCGTGTCCGTCGATTTGCACCACGAAGCAGCCGAAATCGTTGCAAAAAACATCGAAACCGAATGCGAGCACAAGTTTGCGGCGCAGGGCAACCCGATTTACGCACTGCACGCCCATTTTGTTGAAAAGGAGTAAGCCATGGAAAAAATCAAAGCATTAACTAAAGACCAATTAGTCGACATCACCAAAAGCGGCCGCACCGTCTTGGAGTTTTCCGCCAGCTGGTGCCCTGACTGCCGTTTTTTAGAACCATTTCTGCCGCAGATTGAGGCCGACTTCCCGGCCAGTACTTTTTACCAAATCGACCGGGATGGTTCCGTCGACTTAGCCAAGGAAATGAACATTTTAGGTATCCCTTCCTTTGTCGTCTACCAAGACGGGCAAGAAATTGGTAGACTAGTTAATAAAGATCGTAAAACCAAGCAGGAAGTCGAAGACTTCATGCATTCTCTGGATTATAAGAGGACGTATGACATGATTACTAGTATTAACAAACGCAGCTATCCCAACACGCTGATCGTGATCTTAGGCCAAGACCACGGCAGAAGCGAGTTTGACGAACGTGAAAACGTCACTCGCGTCACCGACGAACAAGGCAAGCTGATCGGCTTTAACTTCTTTAACGTCGACCAAGTTTTAGACTACGACCAGCTGCCCGACGGCAAAGTTGAATTAACTGCCGACCAACTGGCTGCTTTAAACAAGGTCTTAAAAGACGCTGGTTTTGACGACAAGTTAGAGGCAGGCAGTCCGAAGATCGTTTACGGCAAGGTCGCCAAGTGTGAAAAACACCCTGATTCTGACCACCTACACGTCACGCAAGTGGACGTTGGTACCAGCCAACTGCAACAAATCGTCTGCGGCGCACCAAACATTGCTGCGGGTCAGACCGTTGTTGTGGCCTTGCCAGGAGCTTTGATGCCAAATGGGGCACAGATCTGGTCCGGCAAGCTGCGCGGTGTTGAATCAGACGGCATGATCTGTGCCGCCCGTGAGCTGGCGCTGCCGCACGCTGAGCAAAAGCGCGGCATCATGGTTTTGCCAGCCGGCTTTGCGCTGGGCACGGCCTACGAACCAGCCAAGTTGGACGAACTGCTGGCTAGCGGCCAAATTAAACTCTAGAATCGAGTGAATTAGCATGTTAGATAAGAACAAGCAAATTTGGTTTATCGGCATTAAGGGCACGGGCATGGCATCTTTGGCCCTGCTGCTCCATGACTTGGGCTACGACGTGGCCGGCAGCGACATTGAAAAATACACCTTCACACAGGTCCCTTTGGAAAAAGCGGGGATTAAGGTGGCCGACTTCAGTGCTGACAACATCAAAGAAAGTGGCCAAGTCATCGTCAAAGGCAACGCCTTTAAGGAAAACAACGTGGAGGTCAAGGCTTGCCTTGACAATGGCGTTGAATGGCAGTCCTACCCCGACACGGTGGAAGAAATCGTCCAAGCCCACACCAGTATTGGTGTCAGTGGCACTCACGGCAAGACGTCTACCACTAGCCTGTTGGCCCATGTCCTAGGCGAGGTCACCCCGACCTCGTATTTGATTGGTGACGGGCGCGGCAA
>JAXGWL010000007.1:0-11848 GCA_040773345.1 Lactobacillus sp.
CGTTCTTCTTAACAACTTCAACTAAGTCTACCTTTTCAGATGGGCGCATGGTGGTGTGGGAAATACCACCGTTTCTAACATCTTTCAAGTCCATTTGCATGACCGTGTTGCCTTTGCCAGGCTTGTGGTGGTTAGCCTGAACAACCCGGAGCAGCTTGCCATTTTGACTGAAAATCATGCCCTTTTTCAAATCAATTGCTTGTACCATTAATTAATCTTCCTCACTTATAAAATTGCATTCATAGTCAATAGTATAACAAATTTTAATAGCGGCGTAAGTAGATCGCGTCTATTTTGTGACCGATGGTCTTATGCAAGATCAGGTTGGCGCGCGGCTTGGTCGGAGCAATATACTCACGCAGGTTAACCAAATTGACCATCTGCCAAGTCTCTTCGGCCATTTGTAGTGCTTTGGTCCGGGGCCCGTTGGCCCACTCGTAGTAAAAGTTGTCTGGATTATTTTGATTCAAGTCCAATAATTTTTCAAAACGTTGCATAAACCACTTTTCGACCAGGTCTTCGTCGGCATCAATATAAAGCGAAAAGTTGAAAAAGTCGCTGGTCACAATTTGCCCGTTGGCTGGCAGCTGCAGCGTATTGATACCCTCCATGATTAAGATATCAGGCTGGCGTACGTGACCATATTTCCCGGGCACTATATCAGAGAGTGCTTGGGAATACAAAGGATAAGCCACGTCCTTTTTACCAACTGCGACGTCTGACAAAAAATTGCGCAAGAGATCCATGTCGTATGACTCTGGAAAGCCTTTGCGCGCCATCAAATTTCTGCGCTCTAATTCGCTGTTGGCATACAAAAAGCCGTCCGTCGTCATCAAATGGACCCGCCATTGCGGGAAAAAGCGCTGGAGCAGCACTTGCAAAAGGCGTGCCGTCGTTGACTTGCCAACGGCCACTGAACCAGAAATACCAATGATAAAAGGGCTGTTGTGTTCCGGCAGCTGCAAAAAGGCAAGACGCTGCCGATTTAAAGCACGTCGGCTTTCCAAAAAAATTTTCAGATAAGATAGCAAGGGCAAGTAAATTTGTTCAACGTCCTTGAGGTCGATCTTATCGCCCAGCGATTTTAAGGCAGCCAACTCGCTGCTAGTAATGTTCAATTGATGGGTTTGGGCCAGCTTGCTCCAACGCTGGCGGTCGAAGTATTCAAATTTGTTCATTAGCGCACCTTTCCTGTCAATTATTCATTATAATAGAAATCGAACTATTTTATGGATGATAAGAAGACGATGTAATTGAGAGTTAGAGAAAGGGATCTCTACGCCGATCCGGGCGATTACCTCAAGACGTTCGCTGTTACGGCCGTCATGGGGCAAACGATCATCGGCTATTTTTTAGCATTAAAACCAGCTTATGGTCTGCAAGACCAACTGGGTATTCTTTACAACTTAATCAAATTTAACGCCCCGGCCTTTATTTTTAGTATTGTCTTTACCACGATCGGCAACTTGGAAGAAAAGGACACCTTCCATTACGGCGTTTACTTACGCAAGCAGTGGCATGTTTTGTTTGTCCCTTCCATCTGCTGGACAGCTATCTATTTGATTTTCATGCCCTGGCTGCAGCAAGGCAAGCCCTACCACACTTTTGGCCGCTTCTGCTGGCAATTTATCAACGGTAATGCCGCCCCACATCTCTGGTACAACACCATGATGCTGCAATTTATCATCCTCATGCCGCTCTTTCAAATCTTGGCCAATTGGGTCGGCAGACGAGCCTGGCGGGCTTGGTTAGTCCTAATCATTGCCACTGCCGCTTATTGTACCTGGCTCGAATTTTACCAGATCTGGGTCTTTCACGGCCCGCACGAAACAGACTGGGACCTGCTCGATCGCTTTTTTGTCTCCTTTTTTATTTACGGCATCTGTGGTTGTCTGGCCTGGCTCTTTATCCGTCACTACCACGATTTTGTCAAAAGGGCTTGGCCAGTTCTAATCGCTTCGGTCATTCTCGCCTTCTTGCACATGACTAAAGAAACGGTCCGTTTTGAGCATGCCATCCGGCTGTATGATGTGACCTATTACAAACCAGTCAGTTTACTTTATTGCATCCTGGTCATCATGCTAGGCAGCGGCCTGTGGTTTCTCCACTACGACGGCCACAAGGAAAAAACGCAACGCTGCTTCCACTTTTTGGCCGTCTACGCCTACCGAGCTTACCTAGGCAACGCCTTTTTCAGTCAATTGCTCTGGCTAGGCTTGCGTTTAAACAAAGTGGCCTTGCTGCACCCCTGGCTGATCATTATTTCTTGCTGGTTGGTCACCTGGTTTTTGTCATTTGGCTGTGCTTGGCTCATGCACCAAGTTTGCCTGCGCTGCAAAGAATTTTTACAAGCTTATGAAAACACGCACTCAACTAAACAAACAGAAAAAGATTAGAAGACATATTTTAATTGCGGTCTTCTTAGTACTAGTCCTCGCTGGCGCTTTTTTTTATAAAAAGACCCATAAATTTCTAGACGACGAAGTCGTGTACAACTTTGTCCCGAACAGAAAGGTGCTTTCTGCGCCAGAAATTCAACAGAATCCCGAGCTGCCTAATGGCTGTGAGGTCACTTCCCTGGCCATGCTGTTGAATTACTACCATCACAATGTCACTAAGATGCAGCTTTCTGGGCAAGTGAAACACGTCTCTTCTTTTCCAGGTGGCGGCTACCGTGGCAACCCCAACAGCGGCTTTGTTGGCTATATGAGTATTGCTAATGCCGGCTGGTGCGTCTTCCATGGCCCCCTGACCACCTTAGCCAAAAGATATGACGCACGCGCGGTAGATTATTCGGGGAGTTCTTTTAAGCAGGTTTTGATTCAGGTCAGTCGGGGCAAACCGGTCGTTGTCTGGACCAGTCTCAAATTTCGCCCCGTGAACGACATGCAGACCTGGAAAACCAGACAAGGCAAAGTGCACGTCACACCCTCTTCGCACTGCGTCTTGGTGACTGGCTATGATAAGCGCAAACAGCTCATTTATATCAACGACCCTTTGGGCGGCAAAAATGATGCCGTGCCAATGCTGCCCTTTGAAGAAGGGTATGATCAGCAGGGCCAGCAAGCGGTCTTCATCAACCGCTAAAAAAGCAAGTGCTTTTGCACTTGCTTTTTTATTTATTGACATAAGTTTTCTGATCATGCGGCAACAGCCGGCTGGCCTTGCCAAGACTAATCAGATCGAGCTTGTACATGGCCCGGGAAGCAATAGTATAAACCAGTTGCGTTTCATCGCGGTGCTGGTAATTTTGATCGGAAATATCCCAAGCGATGACCGCGTCAAACTCCAGCCCTTTGGCTAAATAAGATGGGACGACTAGAGTCCCAGGCACTAGCCGCTGGTTAGCGCTGCCGATGAGGGTTGCTTTGAGTTTTGCTTTTTTCATTTGGGCAAAAAGCGTTTTAGCTTGGTCAACCGTCTTGGTAATAATTGCTGTCGTCAGCTTCTGCTGACTGTTGGCGGCCAGCGCCTGCTCCAGAACTGCTAGGCCCTCTTTTTTACTGTCTCTAGTCCACAGTACTGGCAGTGGTCCTTGCCGGTTAAAGGCCTCTATTTTTTCACCCTGCCGCAAAATTTGCTTGGTGAATTCGGTGATTTGCTTGGTTGACCGGTAAGACTTAGTCAACTGCACCACCCGTGTTTTATCTGGATCAAACAAATTAGCAATCTGTTTGAGCAGCCCACGACTCGCATCTTTAGTAAAAATAGCTTGGTTCAAATCGCCCAGCATTGTGAAGCGAGCCCGTGGGAAGTTAAAGCGCAGGTAGGCTAATTGGAAAGGCGTGTAGTCTTGAATTTCATCGACAAAAGCATAGCGCATTTCGTAATTCGTCCGCCGACCAGTGACTAGATCATAGATCAACAGGTAGGGTGAGACGTCCGCCATTCTAATGCGGTGGTTCTTAAAGTTCGCCAAAGCCTCATCATAATATTTTTGCCATTGCTGCAAAGTCACGCCGTGTTTTGCTAAGTCAATGAGCTTAGGAATTGCCCGTAAGAAGCGCAGGTATTGGCGGCGCGGGCTTAAAAAGCGGAAGTGGTTGATCTGCCGGCTGACTTTGCCTAAGGCCTGGACAACAATCTTGCGGGCCAAAAAACGCTCTTCCTGCTTTTCAGAGGCAAATTCTTGGTCGGGCCGGTCGTACAAGGCGTTTAATTGCTCTTGACTCAATTCTTCGATATAGTCGCGGACCCAGGCCTTGCGACTCTCCGTGCTGATGCGCCGGTTCAGCTGGTGGATCAGTTCTTCGCGCGTCGCATCAATCCTGTTGGCCAACTTATAGTTTTGGTTGAAACTGTAATACAGCGCTTTGATGTCTTCTTTTTTAAAGAAAGGCTTTTTCTTGTCACGAAAGTAGAGATCGCGAAAGGCTACCCCAGCGTGATTCAAGTGCTTTGCGTAGCGCTCAACGGCGTTAAAGAACACGCGGGAGTTGACTAAACGCTGCAAGTTGTCGTCGTTGTCCTCATTTTCAAATTGTTCAAACAAGGTTTCGACTTTCAGCGCTGGCAAACGCCGGGCTACAAACTGCCAGTAAGTCATCTGAACCATGTTTTGCTCGCCCATTTCCGGCAGCACGTTTTTGACGTAGTCATTGAAAAGCTGGTTCGGGCTGAACATGACCACCTGGCTGCTGCGTAAGTTGCCGCGGTAACGGTAGAGCAAATAAGCCACCCGCTGTAAAATTGCACTTGTTTTGCCGCTGCCGGCCGCGCCCTGGACAAAGAGCAAATCAGACTTCGTATCGCGAATAATTTTATTCTGTTCGCGCTGAATCGTCGTTACGATCGACTTCATTTGCGTCGTCGACTTTTCGTTCAAGACGTCAATTAGCATCTGATCCCCGATGGATTCATTGGTGTCGAACATATTCAGGATTTTGCCATCTTTAATCTCAAACTGGCGCTTTTTGGTCATTTCAACTGTTTGCGGACCAGCCGGGGCATTGTAAGTCACTTTGCCTAGCTTGCCATCATAGTAAATGGAAGAAATTGGTGCCCGCCAGTCATAGATCAGGAAATGATTCTTGTTATCAGCAAAAGAAGACAGACCGATGTAAATCGTCTCGTTGTGGTCTTCCAGGGGATCTTTGAAGTCGACGCGGGCAAAATAAGGCTTTTTGACTAACCGCTTGAGCGTCGACTATTCCTTAGCACTATGCTGCCAAGCGTTTTGGCGCTCATCAAGCATCGTCTGTTGCTGGCGAATAGACAAGGCGGTATCGATCGAGGTCGAGTAGTTATCGTAGTCGAGCTTGACGTCGTCAAAAAAGTGCGCGTTTAAGTCACGAGCCTGACCGCGATCCTCTTTAATCGATTGCTTTAACTGCTTTTCTTTGGCGGCAATGAGACCGAGAACGTGGTCTAAATGCTGTTGTTCTTTTTCTTTTGCACTAGCTTGTTTAGTCACTCAATCACACCTACTCTTTAAAAGTTTTGCATAATATTCTAGCATAGCCAGATTATTTTGCAGAAAGCAGGTCTTTTTCGTACTGGTCTGTGCCTAATTCCTCTATACTTTTGGCTAAAAGGTGTGATTGATGATGAAAGCATTTTTTAGATTTTTACTAAACCTCGCCATCGTGCTGGTCCTGGCTGTTAGCGGTTACTCTTACCTGCAAACGCATCCCCAGTTAATCCAGCAGCTCTTCCCAGCCACCAAGGTGCCCGTTCAAAAACAGGTCCAGAAAAGGGCTGGCAATGTCCGCTGGCCACAGAATACTGCAACCGTGGCCATCAATTTAAGCAATCCTCGTTTGCGCCAAGCCGCCTACAACGGCATTGCTGCTTGGAACCAAACCGGTGCTTTTAAATTTCAAATCATTAATAATGAAAAAAAGGCCAATATTACTATTGGGGCAGCTTCCAATCCTGACACGGACAAGGCCGGTGAAACTGCCACGCAAGACGACCCCCTGAACAAGCGCCTACTGCACGCTAGAGTCACTTTAAACAGCTACTACCTGCTTAGCGATTTTTATAATTACGACGAGCAGAGGTTGGCCAACACCGTTGAACACGAATTAGGCCACGCCATGGGGCTCATGCACACTAACCAGGTTTCCGTGATGTATCCCAAAGGTTCGTTGTACACAATCCAGCCCCGAGATGTGCAAGCCGTCAAAGTGCTTTATAATAGTAGTGAAAAAAGCAGACAGTAAGGAGTTACTATGAAAAACGTTTATATCATTAGACATGGCCAAACCTACATCAACCGTTTTCACAAGATGCAGGGCTGGTGCGATACGCCGCTAACCGCCAAAGGCATCGCCGACGCTAAGCGGGTAGGCAAAGTGTTAGCCACGGTGCCTTTTGACATCGCCCTGTCATCGGACATGAAACGAGCAAGCGACACCTGCGACTATATCATCCAGGAAAATTGCAACCGCGACGAGCTGCAGCATATCGCTTCACCATTTTTTAGAGAGCAATTCTACGGCTACTTTGAAGGCATGGACATGGGCGAATGCTGGGAAATGATTGGTGGCCCACACGGCTGTCATACGCGCGGTGAAATGCTGCGTAAGTATTCAATTGATGAGGTCAAGCAGTTTACCAAAGACGCCGATCCTTTCAACGCAGCCGAAAGCCCGCAAGACTACTGGGCCCGCGTTGGCAAAGGTTTCGACCTCATCCGTCAGCTCGACGAGGCCGAAAACATTCTGCTGGTCACCCACGGCTTCAACATCCGCTCTTGGACGGATAAGTTTGGCGGTGGCAAGTTTGACGTCAGCGTTCCGCCGCGCAACGGCTCAATCACTAAGATGCAGATCACGGAGAAAGATATTAAGATTACCAGCTATAACCAGATGAAACTATGACAACCATCAAAGAAGGCTACCTGCCGTTTGAAGGCCTCCGCACCTACTACCGGATTGTCGGTAAAAAATCAGCTAAGACGCCACTGGTGCTGCTCCACGGTGGCCCTGGCTCCAGCCACAATTATTTTGAAGTTTTAGATGACCTAGCTGAACAAGATGACCGTCAGCTCATCATGTATGACCAGCTAGGCTGTGGCAAGTCTAGTCAGCCTGATGACCAGGCTAGTACTTTTTACAACAAAAAGACTTGGGTAGCAGAACTGCAGCACTTGCGTGCCTTTTTAGGACTTAAAAAAATTCACTTGCTAGGGCAGTCCTGGGGCGGGATGCTAGCCATTATCTATCTGTGTTACTACCGGCCTCAGGGAGTGCAGAGCGTCATCCTCTCATCAACGCTTGCGTCGGCTAAGCTGTGGGCGAGCGAGCTGCACCGCTTGCAGCACTATTTACCAGCCAGTGAACAAGAGGCCATCAAGGCGGCGGAGCGCACACATGACTTTTCTGCTCCTGCTTATCAAAAAGCCAACGCCCACTTTATGGCCGAACACGTCATTGCCCCTGGTTCCGACTTGCCAGAGCCGGTGCGCCGCCAAAAAAGCGGTGGCCAAAAGGCCTATCTCACCGCCTGGGGTCCCAACGAATACAGTCCTGAGGGCAACTTGCATGACTACGAATACACCGCCCAACTTAAAACAATTAAACAACCCGTTTTAATTACCAGCGGCACTGACGACTTATGTACGCCATTGGTAGCTAAGAGCATGTACGACCAGCTGCCAGTGGCTCGTTGGGAACTGTTCCAAGGCTGTGGGCACATGCCTTTTGTCCAGCAAAATAAGCGTTACCTAGCTTTGTTAAAACAATGGCTCGCCCAACACGATTGAAGGTGACAATTTGCATAACAATAGGAAAAAGAAAAATAAAGCAGTCATTGCCGGTGTTAACCTCAATGACCCCAACTTCAACTACTATATGACCGAGCTGGCCAACTTAACGCAGGCTGACAATTTAGAGGCCGTAGGTCGCATCGATCAGAATGCGGACCAGATCGTGGCCGCCACCTACCTGGGCCTCGGTAAATTAAATGAACTCAAGGCCTTGGCGCAGGGACTCAAGGCCAAATTTGCGGTTATCAATGACGAACTGACCCCGACGCAGATTAGAAATATTGAGCAGATCACCAGGCTGACTGTTTTAGACCGCACAGAATTGATCTTGGAAATTTTCGCCAGCCGTGCTAAGACCAGACAAGCTAAGCTCCAAGTTCAACTAGCGCGTCTGCAATACGAATTGCCACGCTTGCACCCGTCAGAGCGCACGCTGGACCAGCAGCGGGGTGGCGGCTTTGCCAACCGGGGCAGTGGTGAAAGCAAACTTGAGCTAAACCGGCGGACGATCCAACAGCAAATCAGCCGCATTAAAAAGCAACTAGCAGCGATCGCTGGTCAAGAAGAAATTAAGTCTAAGCGCCGCAACCAGTCCCGCTTGCCGCAGGTGGCTTTAGTCGGCTACACCAATGCCGGCAAGTCGACGACCATGAACGGCCTTTTGGCCGCCTTTAGCGCTGACAAAAAGGACAAGCAGGTTTTTGAAAAAGACATGCTCTTTGCCACTTTAGACACAAGCGTCAGAAGAATTGATTATTCTGAGAACTTCAATTTTATTCTCTCTGACACGGTCGGCTTTATTTCCAAGCTGCCCCACAACTTGGTTGCTTCTTTTAAGGCCACCCTGCAAGAGGCTAAGGACGCTGACTTACTAGTCAACGTCGTCGACGCGTCAGATCCAAATATGGTGCAAATGATCAAGACGACCCAGCAGGTGCTGCACGAAATCGGCATCACAAACGTTCCCATGCTCACGGCTTACAACAAAGCCGACCTGACCGACCGCAACTACCCACAAATCGAAGGCTCAGATATTCTTTACTCCGCCAAGGATCCTGCTTCGCAACAGGCACTGGCCCAGATGATTGTCAAAAAAATCTTCCAGGGCTATGAAAAAGTAGACCTTTTTTTGCCGTTGACAGCGGGCAAAGAAGTCGCTTACCTCCACAACTATGGGCAAGTCGAAAGCGAAAAATATGAGCCTGACGGTGTTGCTATTTCAGTCCGGCTAGCGCCAAGAGACCGGACTTTATTTGAAAAATACCGGCAGACAAAAAAAGAAAGCTAGTGCTTTAAGCACTAGCCTTTTTAATAAGCAAATTTAAATTACTTCAAAACACGAACACCGTATGATGGATAGAAGTAGCTGCTAATAGAAGCAACTTTAACGTTTTGACCTGGTTGTGGTGCGTGGATGTATTGGTTGCTGCCAATGTAGATCCCTACGTGGTAGTTGCCCCAGAAGATCAGATCGCCTGGTTGCAAGTTATTAACTGAAACTCTTTGACCAGCGTTTAATTGTTGGTAAGTGGTCCGGCCAATGTTCTTGCCAGTAGCGTGTGAGTAAACGTAGCTGGTTAAGCCTGAGCAGTCAAATGCGTTGCTGCCTGAAGCACCCCAAACGTAAGGCTTGCCTAATTGTTGTTTAGCCAAGCTGATAACTGCACCAGCTTGGTCAGAAGTTGCAGGTGCTGACAGTTGAGCAGATTGGTCACCGGCAACAGTGTATTGAGCAGGGATCCATTGGTTGCGGCCTAATTCGTACCAGGTGTTGCCCTTTGAATCCTTAACGCTTGAAACAACTTTCCAAGCAGTACCATGCTTTAAGGTTTGACCAGTGGTGTGGCCGCCTTCGTAATTAGTCCAAACTGCAATACCGTAGCCTGGTGCGTACTTAATGGTTACTACATCGTTAGTAGCGGCTTGAACAGTAGTGTGGGCACTAGCAGAATTTACAGTAGCAAAGCCGGCAATTGATAATGCTGCGGCTGCTGATAATTTTACTAAGCTGGACTTAAAATTAGTCAAATTGATTTCCTCCGATAGGTTTGCAGCTTTGTTTAATGCTGCGCTTTAAAATTCAAATTTTAGGTGTTAGGCTTGCTCGCCTAACAACAGTTTTTATTGTAGGGTGCAAATGTTGCAGGAATGTTACAAAACGAAGCCTATCTAGTTACAATTCAACTTATTTCCGTAAAAAAGCCACAATGGCAGCAACTTGCCGCTTAGTTTCAGCCCAATCATCATTAACCAAACGGTGCGCATATTTTTGTAAAGAAGCTGGCAGTTGCAAGTCACGCTTAAATTCAGGACTAGTCAAGCGTTTAGTGATCTCTGCTTCCGAATCGCCGCGCGCCCGCAGACGCCGAGCAATGAGCGCCGGCTTGCTGACAGTCAGGTAAATAAAGTAAACCTGGTGGGGTAGTTCTTTTAAGTAAGAGGCTACGCCCTCAGTCTCCACGACGATGCTTGCCAAATCTGACTTTTGCCAAGCTTGGGCTAAAGCTTCGTGACTTGAGCCATACGAGTAGCGGTCATATTTAACGTGTTCAAAAAAGTGCAATTTAGCGAAGGTGGCTGGTGTTTCAAAAAAGTAATCCCGGCCATCCTCTTCACCAGGTCGTTTGGGTCTAGTCGTGTGGGTCACTACGCGCGGAATGCCGTATTCCTTAGCCAAATAATTGCACAGAGTTGTTTTACCAGCACCGCTCGGACCGGCAATGATCAACAATTTCTTCAAATTCAACACTCCTCGTACTTGAATGTAGTAAACTCTTATATAATAATATTGATCTGTTGAATTGAAACTAGTTTCAGGTGAATATATGAAGAAAGAACAAGTTAAAGTTGGCATGTATGTCGATGCCAAAAGTGAAGAAGAGCTAAAAAAGCCTTTCCAGGGCAAGGTCGAAAAAATCTACGAAAATTCGGCTTTGCTGCAGATTACAGCCTTCGCACCAGAAGATAAGGATGCAGTCAACGACCTCAACAGCAAAATGGTGGTCAACTTCAAGAACTTAACCAAGGCAAAGAATACAATCCGGAGCCGTACGGCGGCGACTAATGACGTTAAAATCGAAAAGATTGCTGTTGACAATAAGAAAGAACAAAAAAAGTCAAAAAACGACAAATCAAAGTAATTTGATTTGTGTTTTTTTATGAGGTTTTAGCAATTTCATGCAAGAAAAACTAAGAAAAACCATTTTTTGGTTTATTCTGATCCAGCCCTTTTTGGATATCTACTGGTTGTATAAGCCACCTCTAGATCGAATTTTTAGATTTTCTATCCCAACCATCTTAAGAATTGCCGGTGTAGTGATTATTCTGTGCATGTTCTTAAGCATTAGACAGAATTGGCAGCGCATCAAAACGCAGTGGTGGCTTTTTGCTTACCTAGTGGTTTGGGCCTTGTATTGCCTGGCCCATTTATGGTCTGTCAACCATTTTCAAACAATTGATCCTGCTAGCTATGGCTATTCCAATGCTAGTGAGATCTTTTACCTCCTCAGAATGTTTATGCCCCTGGTCATCCTGTATGTAACCCAGTATGCGGACTTCAGCAAACGACTGTTTGCAAATGCCATCAAAGCCGTCTCTGCCCTCTTTTCAGGAACCATTGTTTTATCTAACTTATTCACGATTTCGCTCACCTCTTACCACTCTTTTGCGGCGAAGCGGATTAGTGCCAATATTTTCGGCTGGTTTGGCCATCACTATTACTTCTCCCAACTAGCCTCAAAGGGCTTTTTCTTCAAAGCCAACACGGTATCAGCTATTCTCTTTATGCTGCTGCCGCTTATGCTCTATTTCATGACGGAACGCTTTAATACAGTAAATGTCGTCTTAGTCATCGTCCAAGCTTTAGCGATGACAATGCTGGGCACAAAAGTTGGCCTCTACGGCTTATTCGCCGGCTTGCTCGTTTACCTGGTGATCTATGCCGGGCACGTTTGGCTCCAAAAGGACGTTAAGTTTGATAAAAAAGTGGTAATCACCATTGTGGCTCTCCTGGCTTGTGCCACTTTAATCAAGCCATACAGTCCTGCCTCAGGCCGCAATCAATTTGTCGATAGCGTTGTGGAAAGACGCAACCCTAAAAAGCAGGAAAGCGCGCTTTCCCGTAAACTGCGCCGGGGC
>JAXGWL010000008.1:0-11481 GCA_040773345.1 Lactobacillus sp.
CGATGAACCGGTCAAGGCTATCCGGCATAAAAAGGATTCTTCCCTCGGCAAGGCAGCTATGAGCGTGAAGACAGGCCAAGCCGACGCCTTGTTTTCGATGGGCAATACCGGTGCGCTGCTGGCCGCCGGCATTTTCCTGATTGGGCGGGTCAAGGGCGTCAAGCGCCCGGCCTTGATGCCGACTTTGCCAGCAACGTCAGCCCGGGGCAGTTTTAACATCTTGGATGTCGGTGCCAACGCCGAGACCAAGCCCGAATACATGCTGCAGTGGGCCAAGATGGGCAGCCTTTATTTGCAAGAAGTTGAAAACGTAGCCCAGCCAAAAGTGGGCCTGCTCAACAACGGCGCTGAAAGCGACAAGGGCGACAAGCTCCACCAGACGGTCTACCAAATGTTAAAAGAAGACAGCAGTTTAAACTTCACGGGCAATCTCGAAGGCAACGAGTTACTGCTGGGCAAAAACGACCTGGTGGTCACCGACGGCTTTGCCGGCAACATTGCCTTAAAGACCATGGAAGGCGGTACGGGGCTACTCATGCACCTGTTAAAAGACCAGCTGCTTAATTCTGGCCTGAGCGTCAAGTTAGGGGCAGCCTTGGTGAAGCCGGCTTTAACCAAACTAGCGCACAAATTTAGTACGGCGCGCCACGGCGGTGCCGTCTTGCTGGGCGTCAAGGCCCCGGTCGTCAAGACCCACGGCCGTTCGGACGCCAAGCCAATTTACTACACCTTGCTGCAGCTCGGCGACATGCTCGACCACGACCTGATCGGCAAGTTTACCAATGAATTCGCACATGCTGAAGGAGAAGAAAATGACTAAAGAAGAAATTTTTAACAAGATTGCGGACATGATTGCAGACCGTTTTAAAGTTGACCGCGCTAAGATCACGAATGACTTGAATTTCCAAAATGACCTAGACGCTGACTCGATTGACTTCGTAGAATTCGTCCTGGACCTAGAAGATACTTTTGGGTCCGAAATTCCCGATGAAGATGCTGAAAAAATTCAAACTGTCGGCGAAGCCGTGGACTACGTTGCCGAGCACATGGAACAGAACTAGTGTTGCAAGGCACATATAATGTGTTTTACAATCTAACTAAAGCTGTTTTCTTGTGAAAAAAAGCACTAGTGAAAGGGGATCGACAATTGGATAAACAGAGCAACGTGCTGCTTGATATCCAGCACCTGCACACCGCTTACCGGCTGCAGGGTAAATTTTATAATGCTGCTGACGATATCAACCTCACGCTAAAAAAAGACGAAATCCTGGCGATCGTTGGTGAATCTGGCTGTGGCAAAAGTACGATTGCGGCCAGTATCATTGGCCTGTACGACCACAAAAACACCCGGGTCACGGGGGACATTTTGTACCGTGAACTCAACTTGGTGGGCTTGAACGAAAACCTTTTTGACAAAATCAGGGGCAATGACATCGGCATGATCTTCCAGGATCCGTTGTCGAGTTTGAACCCATTGATGCGGGTCGGCGACCAGGTAGCTGAAACGCTTTATTACCATACCGACATGAATGAAAAACAACGCCATGACCGCGTAATTGAGCTGTTTAAACAAGTTGGCATGCCTAAGCCGGAAGAAATGTATGCGATGTATCCGCACGAATTGTCGGGTGGCTTGCGCCAGCGGGTGGTCATTGCGATTGCGATTGCCTGCAAGCCGGAAATCATCATCGCTGACGAGCCGACGACTGCCCTGGACGTGACGATTCAGGCCCAGATTTTGGACCTGCTAGAAGACATTCAGCGGCAAAGTCACTCCGGCATTATTTTGATCACCCACGACCTGGGCGTGGTTGCTGAAACTGCCGACCAAGTGGCCGTCATGTATGCCGGCCAAATCGTCGAAAAGGCGGATGTGCGTACGATCTTTGAGCACCCGCTGCATCCGTACACGCGCTCGCTGTTGAACTCCATGCCAGCTACCGACCAAGAAGAAGGGGATCTGCACGTGATCCAAGGGACTGTGCCATCTTTGAAGAACATGCCGCGGGAAGGCGACCGCTTTGCTGCGCGTATTCCGTGGATTCCGGCTAGTGCCCATGAAAAAGAACCCAAGATGCACGAAGTTGACCCTGGTCACTTTGTTCGCTGCACTTGCTATAAGGTCTTCCACTTCCCAGACGCAAAGGAGGCACAAGCCAATGGCTAAAGAAATTATTTCCATTGAGGACTTAAAAGTTCACTTCCCAATTCGGTCTGGTTTTTGGAACCGCATCACCGACTATGTGCGGGCTGTCGATGGCATTACTTTTTCCATTAACGAAGGCGAGACCTACGGCCTGATCGGCGAATCAGGTTCGGGCAAGTCGACGACGGGTAAGGCCATTGTCGGCGTGCAAAAGGCCACCAGCGGCAAGATCATGTACAAGGGCGTTGACGTCACCAAAAAGGCCAACCGCAAACGGCTGCAATACAATAAGGACGTGCAGATGATCTTCCAGGATGCACTTTCGAGTTTGAACCCGCGGAAGCGCATCGAAGACATCATCGCCGAGCCGATCAGAAACTTTGAAAACCTGACGACTGACGAAGAACGCAAGCGCGTCCAGGAATTGCTCGACATCGTCGGGATGCCGAGCGACGCCATCTACAAGTACCCCCATGAATTCTCCGGCGGCCAGCGGCAGCGGATCGGCGTGGCCCGGGCGGTTGCGACTAACCCGCGCTTGATCGTGGCCGACGAGCCAACCTCTGCTTTGGACTTGTCTGTCCAGGCTCAGGTCCTGAACTTTATGAAGCACATTCAGCAGGAATACAACATTTCTTACCTGTTTATTTCTCACGACCTGGGCGTGGTCAGACACATGTCCGAAAACTTGGCGATTATGCACCGCGGCCGTTTGGTTGAGGTGGGCACCAAGGATGAGATCTACAAGCACCCAATGCACATCTACACCAAGCGTTTGTTATCCGCAATTCCGCAGGTTGACGTGGCTCACCGGGAAGAACATAAAAAGCACCGGGAAGAAGTCGAACGCGAATTCCAGCACGACCAAAAGCGCTGGTATGACAAAGACGGTCGTGTCTTCCCATTGCAGCGGATTTCTCCCACTCACTGGGTGGCACTGCCAAAAGAAGAAGTGCGTGAACAGTTAAAGGAGGAGAAATAAGCATGTGGAAAACAGTATTGCGTCGCTTTTTGATCATGATCCCGCAACTGATTATTTTAAGCATTCTGGTCTTTTTCCTGGCCAAGCTGATGCCAGGTGACCCCTTTACGGGCATGATCAACCCGAACACTGACCCGCGGGAAATTGCTAAGCTGCGGCAAGAGTATGGTTTAAACGACCCGGCTTGGGTCCAGTACTGCCGCTGGGTGGGCAATATGTTCCACGGCGACTTAGGCCAAAGCTACATCCAGCACGTGCCGGTTGCTTCCCTGATCTGGGACCGCGCCGTCAACACCTTCTGGCTGTCCTTGCTCACGGTCATCTTGACTTACGCCATTGCCATCCCAATGGGGATTTCAGCCGGCCGGCACCAAGACGAGTGGCAAGACTCCGCCATTAGAGTCTTCAACTACATCACTTTCGCCGTGCCAGGCTTTGTCTTCTACATCCTGGCTCTGTGGCTGTTCGGTTTCACCTTGGGCTGGTTCCCAATTTCTGGTTCTGTCTCCGCCAGTGCCTCCGGCTTCTGGGCCGTCTTAGGCAGTCGGCTCTACCACATGATTTTGCCGGCGATCTTGTATGCGGCCATTACGACGACCAGTATCGTCCAGTACTTGCGGACGGGGATTGTTGACAACAAGGTTGAAGACTACGTCAGAACGGCCCGCAGCAAGGGGGTCCCAGAAAACGTTGTCTTCCACAAGCACATTCTGCGGAACTCGCTTTTGCCAATTGCCGCCTTCCTGGGCAACACGATTACTGGTCTGCTCAGTGGTTCGATGATCATCGAAACGGTTTTCTCATACCCTGGCATGGGCAAGCTGTTCCTGGACTCCATCGGCCAGCGTGATTACACGACTTTGACGGCCTTAATCATGCTGTTTGGTATTTTAACCTTGCTCGGCAACTTGCTCTCCGATATCATCATGAGCATCGTTGACCCGAGAATCAGAGTGAAGTAGGAAGGAGTGCAAAATGGCTCAAGATAATGCAAAAGAAAAGAAACAAAAAGAACAAGTTTCGCTGCCTCCTTCTGGCTTTAAGGTCGTTGTCCGCGAGGTCTTGCGTGATAAAAAAGCGCTCACTGCTTTTATCATCATTTGTCTGATCTTGATCTTCTGCTTTGGCGGCTCGCTGTTTTTAAACAAGGCCCAAATTACGGAAATCAACATCGCCGACGCTTATTACGGCTGGGGCGAAGGTGGCCACATCTTCGGTACAGATGACGGTGGTCGTGACATCTTCAGGCTGCTCATCATGGGCGGCCGGAACTCTATTTTAATTGGTCTCTCGGTTACGGCGATTGACGAATGCTTCGGCTTGTTCGTCGGTCTGGTTGCCGGTTACTTTGGCGGCAACATCGATGCGATCATCATGAGAATCGTCGACTTTGTCCAGATTTTGCCACAGTTCCCAGTGATTATCGTTTTGACCACTGTCATTCCGCACTACAACGCTGGGACCCTGGTCTTGCTTTTGGCCATGTTCTACTGGACGACGACGGCGCGTTACTTCAGAAGCTTCGTGCTGTCGCAGCGCGGCCGTGATTACGTGTTGGCTTCCAAGACGTCCGGTTCTTCTGACTGGAAGATTATGTTCCGCGAAGTTTTGCCTAACATCACTTCCATGATCATCATTGACGTCGTGCTGACGGTTGCCGGCAATATTGGGATTGAAACTACGCTGTCCTTTATTGGCTATGGCTTGCCAATCACGACCCCATCACTGGGGACCCTGATTGGTTTTGCCAATGACCCCGTCAACGTTGTCAACCGGCCTTGGCTGTGGCTGCCTGCGACGATCTTGCTGTTGGCCATTTCCCTGAGCATCAACTATGTTGGTACCGCTCTGCAAAGAGCCGGGGATGCCCGTCAGCGTGAAAATTAGAAAATAATAAACACTTTTTCAATAACTGTCCTGATCCTTGGATCAGGACTTTTTTTGTGCCTCTAAAGGGGCTATAATGAAGTTGGCATGTGATAGCGCTTACATTAGGAGGTCTGTTATGTCTTTTTATACTGACGAAAAATCGACAATGATTAATTCTTATTTACCAGGCAAAAAGTTGCACTTTGTCGAAGACCTAGCCCAAACGCCCAAGGCCAATCTGGTGATTGTCCATGGCTTGGCTGAATACGTCGGCCGTTATGACCCAATTGCCAGCTACATGGTCAAGCACGACTACAACGTGTTCCGCTATGACCAACCAGGCCATGGCTTTTCCTATGGTGAACGCGGCTACATCGCTTCACCTGCTGGTTTAAGCGAAAACCTGAAGGTCGTTGTCGATAAGGTAAAACGCGACTACTTTGACTTGCCGACCTTTGTCTTGGGCCACTCGATGGGTGGGGAGACCGTGCTGCTTTACGGTGCAAAACACCCAGGGGAAGCCGACGCCTTGGCTGTGTCTGACCCAGTTTCCGTGGGAAAATACCCGTCCAAAGGCCTTAATTTTGACGCGATTCAGAAGCTGCCAGCCCACCAGCCGATTCCAAACGCCATCGGCGAAGGGCTAGACCGTGACCAACGCATCGTCGACAAGTACATTGCTGACCCTTACGTCTTGCACGAATTAAAGGCTGGCATCTTTACTGACTGCATGATGGCTGGTGCTGAGTTCTTACGCGACCATGCCAAGGACATAACTGACTCCATTTTGTATCTGCAAGGCTTAGAAGACGGTTTAATTGACTACCGCGACTCCTTGGCGACCTACCAGCTGATTTCTGCCAAGGACAAAGAGCTGCACGTTTATCCAAAATTGATGCACGAAGTCTTGAACGACTCTGAACGCAAGTGGGAGATTTACCAAGAAATTGACAACTGGTTCAGTAAACACATTTACTAAGCCTGACTATTAGTATTAAAAGTAAATTGGCGTTCTTAAGGAAAAATGATAAAATCGACGTAGGTTTTATTAGTAATTCGGAGGAATTGTATGAAGAAATTCAAAATGGTAGGCAGCGCGCTGCTGGTAAGCGCCGTCGCCTTGACACTGGCTGCCTGTGGGCAATCAAATTCCAGTGATAATTCAACCAAGCACTTTTCACAGGACACGCCGTCCAAAGCGATTAAGAACGGTGGGACTGTCAAGGTAGCCGTTGAAACTGACACGCCATTTACTGGTATTTTCAACGACGAGCTGTCAACTTCAGCTGTCGACACCGAGGTTGGTCAATACGGGATGGAGTCACTGTTTTCAACTGACGACCATTACAACTTTACCGACAAGGGTGCTGCTACGATCAGAATTAACCGTGAAGCCAAGACGGCCACGATTAAGATCAAGCCAAATGTTAAATGGTCAGACGGTAAGCCCGTCACTGCCCGGGACTACGAATACGCTTACGAAATCATTGCTAACCCAGCATCCAAGTCGCAGCGTTACAGTACTTCCTTAGCTGACTTGGTTGGCCTGCAAGAATACCACGAAGGCAAGTCTTCAAGCATTTCTGGCTTGGAGATGCCAGATGGTCCAGACGGCCGCACCGTAGTGCTGCACTTCAAGGAAATGAAGCCGGGCATGCACATTTCAGGCAACGGCTACATTTGGGAGACCGCTGCTCCTTACCACTACCTGCACAACGTACCATTTGCTAAGCTGATTTCTAGCGACAAGGTTAGAAAGCGCCCAATGTTCTTTGGCGCTTACAAAGTTGCCAAGGTTGTCCGGGGCCAGTCAGTCACCTGGGTACCAAACAAGTACTACTACAAGGGCAAGCCACACTTAAAGAAGATCACCGCTTCTGTCATCTCACCAAACTCAGCTGCCCAGTCAGTGAAGAGTAGAAAATATGATGTGGCCCAAGTGGTCAACTCCCAGTGGCAAAATGTGAAGGGCACTTCTGGCGTTCGTTTTATCGGCAACGTCCAGTTGGGCTACTCCTACTTAGGCTTTAAGGTCGGCAAGTTTAAAGACGGCCGCAACGTGATGGACAAGCATGCCAAGATGAACAACCGGGCCTTACGGCAAGCCATGGCTTACGGCATGAACGTCGAAGCCGTTACTAAGCGCTACAACTACGGCTTGGCCTTCAGAACCCCAACTTTGATTCCTTCTCAATTCGGTCGCTACCATGACAGCAAGGCCAAGGGTTACACTTACAACATCAAGAAGGGTAACGAAATTTTGGACAAGGCTGGCTTTAAGAAGCACGGCACTTACCGTCGTTTGCCAAATGGCAAGCCTTTGACCATCCACTTCCTGGCCATGAGCGGTAGCTCAGTGCAAGAGCCAATCATCCAAAACTACATCCAGCAGTGGAAGAAGGAGGGTCTGCACGTCGTCTTGACCGGTGGCCGTCTGACTGAGTTCAACTCCTTCTACGACAAACTGGAAAATGACGCCAAGGGCGTTGACGTCTTCTTAGGTTCTTGGTCCTTGTCATCAGAACCATCAGTTAACGACCTGTACGGTCCAAACGCTTCGTTCAACTACAGTCGTTTCAACACGGCCCGCAACAACCAGTTGATCGTCGACATGGACTCACAAAAGTCCTTCAACACCAACTACCGGGTCAAGAAGTTCCACGAATGGCAGACTTACATGAACAAGGAAGCTTATGTCGTTCCTGTTTCTCAATCTTACCAAGTCATGGCTGTTGACAAGAAGCTGACTGGCTACTCCATGAGACCATCAAAGAGTATGAATAACGGCTGGCCAAACTGGTACTACGTTGGCTACGCTAAATAGTTAGCTTCACTCGTAAACAAAAGCTGTCCTCTGCAGGAGGGCGGCTTTTTGTATGGCTTGAAACTGGTATAATTTAAGGTGTAAATTGCGGAGGTATGCAATGATTTCTACTGAATTTAAAAAGCGTTTAAAAGACGATTACGGGATTGTCTTTCATGATGAAAAACTCTTGCTCGAGGCCCTCACGCACTCTTCTTATGCCAACGAACATAAAAACAGCGTGCGCGACTACGAAAAGCTCGAATTTTTGGGGGATGCGGTCTTAGAGCTGGCCGTCTCCGATTACATCTACCGCCATTTTCCTAAACTCAACGAAGGCGAGCTGACCCGCTTGCGGTCGAATATTGTCCGGACCGAAGGCTTTTCGGAATTTGCTGTCGAGTGTGGTTTTCAAAAAGAAATTCGGCTGGGCTTAGGTGAAGAAAAAGCCGGCGCCCGTAAACGCAAGACCTTGCTGGAAGACGTGTTTGAGGCTTTTAACGGGGCCTTGTACCTCGATCAAGGCATGAAAAGCGTCAAACACTTCTTACACCTCACTGTCTATCCTTTGATTGATGAGGGTGATTTCAACGACTCGCGCGACTTTAAGACGGATTTGCAAGAACGTTTGCAAGCCAGTGGCCCAGTTGACATTAACTATGAGCTGCTAGCCGGCCAGCAGGACCCACCACGCTTTAAGGTGCAGTTAAACGTCAACGGCAAAAAAATCAGCCAGGGTACAGGCCGCAACAAGAAGGCTGCCGAGCAGCAGGCCGCCAGTCACGCCTTGGCCAAATTTCAGAAGGATCAGGAACATTAGTGCCACTCAAACAGTTAATTTTAAACGACTTTAAATCTTTTGCCGGCCAGACGAAAATCAACTTTGCCAACGGCATCACGGCGATCGTGGGCCCTAACGGCAGCGGTAAAAGCAATATTGCGGAGGCTGTCCGTTGGGTCATGGGCGAGGGCAGTGCCAAAGCGCTGCGTTCCGCTTCCATGCAGGACGTTATTTTTGCCGGCAGCGAGCAACGGGGCGGCGCCAATCACGCGAGTGTCAGTTTGGTGTTTGACAATAGTCAGCATGAACTGGCCAACCCGGCGCAAGGATTGACCATCACGCGGCGGCTGCTGGCTTCAGGCGACAACGAATATTTTATCAATGGCAAGACCGTACGCTTGAAAGACGTGCGGGCGCTGTTTTTGTCGGCTGGCATTTCGTCTTCGAGTCTGGCCATCATCTCCCAGGGTCGGGTTGATTCAGTTTTAAACTCGAAACCAGAACAGCGGCGGCAAATTTTTGAGGAAGCCGCTGGCATTTTGCACTTTAAAGAGCAGAAAAAACAAGCGCTACGGCAGTTAGAAAAGACCAACGAAAATTTGGTCCGGGTGCACGACCTGGTACAGGAAGTAGAAAGTCGCGTCACTCCGCTTGCCGAGCAGAGTTCGCTGGCCCGCGATTATCTTTTTCAAAAAGAGCAGTTAGCGACTTCTGAAAAAACGCTGCTGGTCATGCAGATTCAAAAATTGGACCAACAAAACAAGCAGCTCCAGTCTTCTTTAGCTGCTAAAAAGGCCATGACAAAGCGCCTGGACCAGGAGGTAAAAGACAGCCAAGCGGCTTTGGCCGCCCTGCAAGAGCAAAATAATCAGCAGCAGGCAGAACGTGAAAAGCTGACCCAATTGCAGCTCAATTTGAGCAAGCAGGCAGCCGCCCTCAACACCCGCCAGCAGATGGCCGAACAGCAAGCCGGCTTTAATGCGGCTCAGCGCAAGGAAAATGAGGCACGGCTCACGCAACTGGCTGTGGCTGCCAGTGAGCAGCAAAAGCAGTTGGCCGCCAATCAGCAAAAGGAAACTGCTTTACAAAAACAAGTTTCTGCTTTAAATAAGAAAATTGCCCAGTTACAGGGGCAAACGACCAGCCAGCGGGAACAACTGGTCAGGGAGTTGACTGCTGACCGCAGTGAGCGGTTACGGCATTTGGAAGAGCAGACCAAGCTGCGCTCAGACCTGGCCAGTTGGCAGACCCAGAGCAAGCTAGCGGCCAGTCAAAAGCGGGCGGAAGCCACCAGACTGCAGGCGGGCCTAGCTGAAGCTGGTCAAAATTTGACAACTGCTAAAAAGCAGGTCGCTGCTGTGCGCAAGCAGCTGCAAGTAGTGCAGGCAAACGGTCGCCAGCTGCAGAGTGCGATTGCCCAGGGGCAAACAAAATTGCAGACCAAGGCAGCCCAACTGCAAAAAGCAAAGGAACAGGCGGCGCGCTTGCGTGGCCAAGCGCATGCCTTGGCAAGTCTGCAAGAACGTCACGAAGGCTACCGTTACGGTGTCAAAACGGTGTTAAATGACCTGGCGGCTTTTCCTGGCATTGTCGGGGCCGTTGGTGAGTTACTGTCTTTTGACAACCGTTACGAAGCCGCTTTGACGACGGCGTTAGGTGCAGGAGCTCAAGACCTGATTGCAGAAGACGCACAAAGTGCGCGTGAGGCAATCAAAGAATTAAAGCGCCGGCGTGGTGGTCGGGCCAGCTTCTTACCACTAGACCGTTTGCACTACCGCGCTTTGTCGGCCCCGACGGTGGCTTACTTGCAACGCCTGCCGGGCTTTATTGGTTTGGGGCGCGACCTAGTTGAATACAACCAAGACATTGCGCCAGCTATCGCCTACCTGCTCGGCAGCGTGGTGGTCACCGATACGATCGATACGGCCACCATTGCGGCAGGACGCGTCCGGGGTGCTAAAATCGTCAGCTTGGACGGCGACATTATTATGCCCGGCGGTGTGATGACTGGTGGTTCGCGTGGCCAAAGCCGTTCGCCGCTCGCTTTAAGTGGCCAACTTTCTGCGGTGAAAGCCGCCTTAGCAAAGGCCCAAGCCGCAGTTGCGAAAGCGCAGTCTGCCCAACAAAACTTGAACGATGAGCTAGCTAGTTTGGTGGCTCAGGAAAAAGCCTTGGCTGACCAAGCCAATAGCTTAAAACAGGAACTAGTCAAGCAACAAATTAGTGAACAAGCAAGTCAGCGGCGTTACGGCCAGTTGCAAAAACAGCTGGCTGCATACGGTGACGCTGGTGCTGATGATCTGACCGGCAAAATTAAAGATGGCCAGCAGCGCCTAGCTGCTTTAAGTCGTTTAAATGAAGAATTAGCCCAGGCCATCAAAGCAGGGGAAGACAAGCTCACTGCTTTTGACCAGCGCCAAGCTAAGGTGAGCGCGCAGCTGCGCGAATTGTTGCCCAAACGGGCCGAGCTGACTGAAAAAATGAATAACGCACAACGTTACGGGCAAGAGCTGACGCAAGCGCAAGCCCATAACGCTGCCCAGCGCGCCGCCCTGCAGAAGCAAGCGGCAGCTTTAGCGGACAGCGACAGCACAGAAGACTTCGCCGAGCAAAAGGCAAGACTTGCGCGGCAACAGGCCTCCGTGAAGAATTCCTTGCAGCAGGCCAGTGCAGCTTTGGGTAAGCTCACAGCGCAGACCGCCAACCAGCAGGCTGAATTTACAACGAACTATGAGCGCCAGCAGGTGGCTAGCGACGATGAAAAAGGCTGCCAGCGGGCTGCCGACCGCTGTGCCGCTAACTTGCAAACCAAACTCGCGGAGTTGAGCAGCAAGTTTTCTGAAAGCTTTGAGGCAGCTGCGGCAGAGGTTCAAGTACCGACAGATGCCCAGCAGCAGCAA
>JAXGWL010000009.1:0-11361 GCA_040773345.1 Lactobacillus sp.
GAATTGAGGACTGAAACCAGCTGGTTGGCTAACAAATTCTTGCTGAGCACCTGACTGAGGGTCTGCAGCAAATCAGCGGTCAGTGGCCAACTGCCTGGCCCTTGCTGCCAAGAGAATTTGCCTAATTGGACGTTTTGATCGCGAATCGGGTAAGAATTTTTGTGATTTTGTGAACTTTCTTTTTTGTTTTTAAAGAAATTTTCTGTAGATCCGATTATTTTGTCGTTTAAATTATAAACAATCAGCGCTAATTTAAACCGTTGGTCAATAATTTTTAGCAATTGGTCTAGGTCATATTTTTGCAAATTTAAAGCCAGCAGCTCATTTTGAAAACGACTTTCCGTCAGTAAGGCCGTATTCAGTTGGTTGCAAATGGCCACCAAGTCAGCGCAATCTTTAATAATCAGCCTGGCGCCAATGGCCTGGCAGACCAGGCCCGGCCCCCGTTGAGCAAGGTAAAGCTGCCCTGGCCGCAAATTGCCCTGATGTGGCCGCCCAATTTTTATTTGCTTAATTGTCTGTTGCCAGCGTTCACCTGTTACCTGCACTTTAAAATTGGTCTGCAGCTGTTCCTGCAACTCATTCAATTTCATCTGGCGCAGCCTCCTTGTGCATTTTTTCAAAAATAATTGCAATTGTTTGTGCATCAATTCATGTTCATTATCTCACAAAATGCTATTCTAGGCTTGCATTAAGAATTCGAATTTTAGCTAAGGAGGCTAAAACCATGGCAAGTTATTTATCATCTGCCGCAGAAGTCAAAAAATTCTTAGATAAGCCAAACATGCAAGAGCAAAATGGCGTGATGTTCGCTTATGCAACTGATCCCAAGGTCCTTGCAAAATTAGTGCCTGCTCCTTTGGAGCCGGTTGCTCCCGTCGTTGCAGGCTACGTCACCTATATGGGCAAGCCAACTTTTGCCAAACCATACTATGAGGCCGTTCTCTACGCGCTGGTTAAATTTGGCAAAATCGTGGGTGCTTATCCTTTCAGCCTGCTGCTCAGTGGCGAAGGCGCCGAGGAAGCCATGATTGCCGGCCGTGATGGTGCTGGCATGCCAAAGAAGCTGGCTGACAAGATCGTCTTTGAACAAGCTGAGCAAAAGATTCACGCTGAGATCGTCCGCCACGGCGTGAAATTGCTCGACTTGAACTGGCAAGCAGGGCAACCTAATGATGCTGCGGTCGCCCAAAAGATCATGGGTGCCGCCGCTGGCAAACCAGGCGAGCCTGCAGACACGGCTAGTTTCTTTATAAATTACGACCTGAACCAAAATAAAGATGGTTCTAACTCTTTTGTGAACACCGAATTAGTGGCCACTTTGAGCAAGGCGATTACGACCAAAATGGTGCCTGGCGCTTTGGACCTCAAGTTGGCTTCCAGCCCAGACGACCCCTTTGGCGAGTTAGTTGTCGCTAAGCCAATTGGCGCCGCTTGGTATCAGGTCAAGTCATCGGTTATGTACCAAACCTTGCACCTGCAAAAATTAGACCCAGCACAAGCTGCCCCTTACCTCATCACTGGCAACTACGACCGGGCTATGTTGAATGAATAATAATTTAAATTAAGTTCTTGAGAGACCACTTCCACCCTTTTTCAAACAGAGCTTACTTTTTAATAAAAATTGAGGAGTCATTAACATGCCTATTAAAAGTTTAACGATTGCCGGCGCTGGGACGCTGGGCAGCCAAATTGCCTTCCAAACTGCTTTTTGCGGAATTCCGGTCAACATTTGGAATCCACACCCAGAAAGAGCTACTAAACGGTTGAATGCTTTAAAGCCTTTATACAAGCGTGATTTGCACGCCAGCGATGAGCAAATTCAGGCCGCAATGGACAATATCAAGATGATCACCAATGATTGGGACAAGCCTTTCAACACTGACTACATCATTGAGGCTGTGCCAGAAAATATGGCGGTCAAAGAAAAGTTCTATACTGAACTCATGAAGCACGTCAGCCCACAAACCATTATTGCCAGCAACTCATCGACCTTTTTGCCCAGTCAATTAGTTAAATTCGTCGCTCATCCTGAGCGCTTCCTGCACATGCACTTTGCCAACCATATTTGGATTTTTAATGCAGCAGAAATCGTGGGTACACCCGCTACCAAACCAGAAGTGATTGCCGAAGTTGTTGATTTTGCTAAGCGCATTAAGATGCTGCCAATTAAATTAAATAAGGAAAACCCAGGCTACATTATGAATGCCCTGTCGATTCCTTACTTGAACGCAGCTTTGTGGCTGTGGGCTAGCGGCGTGGCCGACTACCAAACGATCGACAAAGACTGGATGAAAGCTTCTGGGGCACCAATGGGTCCGTTCATGTCCCTGGACGCCATCGGCTTGCGGACGGCCTACGCAATTTCTAGCTCACAGGCCGCTAAAAATCCAGCCGCTAAAATCATTGCCGGTAAGCTTAAGACAATGATTGATGCTGGTCACACGGGGACTTTGGCCGGCGAAGGCTTCTACAAGTATCCACACCCAGCTTATGAAGACCCTAACTTCTTAAAGCCGTAATTTAAACTGCCATCAAAAAGGCCTTGCTTTTTAAAAGCAAGGTCTTTTTTTAGTTCATGCGTGCGCGGACCATTTTTTGCAGGTCAGGCACGTTGTTTTTCATAAACCAAGGATTATTGCGCAGCCAGCGCTGATTGCGCGGTGACGGGTGCACGAGTGGGAAAAAGTCAGGCAAATACTTTTGGTAGTCTTTGACAATGTCCGTCAAACGCGCCGACTTTTTCAAGTGCAGGTAATAGTGAACGGCGTAAGCGCCGACCAGGATCGTCAAATCCGCGTCGGGCATGAGCTGCATCAAACGGGGATGCCATTTGGCAGCGAAATCGTCGCGTGGGGGCAGGTCGCCGCCCTTGCCTTTGCCTGGGAAATAAAAGTCCATTGGCAGGATGGCGATCTTGTTGGAATTGTAGAATTCGTCGCGGCTGACGCCTAACCAGGAACGCAAGCGGTCACCGCTGGGGTCATCCCAAAAGCGTTTGCGTTCTTGGGCGATGCGGCCCGGCGCTTGGCCGACAATGACCATGCGCGCGGTTGCAGGTGCCGAAAACAATGGCTCAATCCCCTGCTTGGTAAAGTAGGCGTTTTGTGGGTCGGCCATGATTTCTTTTTTAATTTGTTCAACAGTTTCTTCCATAATATTTGCCAGCTCCCATCAACTGTCTTTGCTAACGATTATAGCGCTTCTTGTGCCGCAAATAAGCAAGCAAACCCGCAATAATCACTAATAAACCTGTGAATAAAAACAGATAGCCAATTGGAATTAAAAAGAAGTTTTCGTGCAACACGCCGTGGCGGTCGACATATTCCACGGACAGAGCCTTAATGACAAAACAGAGCAAGCCAATGAGCATGAGGACGCCACCAATGGCGGCGGTGATCAAATTAAATCTGGCTTGTCGGTTTTCATCAGTATCCTGAATAAGCTTTTTTTCAATTTTCGTCATTTGCTGGTCTCCTAAAATCAAACTATCTAGTGAGACGTGAAAAGTTTGGGCGATGGTAATTAACATGGCCAGGTCAGGCAAATTGTGGTTGTTTTCCCAGTTGGAAACGGCCTGACGCGTGAAGTGCAATTTTTGCGCAAAGGCGGCCTGGGACAAACCCTGCTGCTCACGTACCTGTTTAATTTTTGCACCAAATTCCATGACACTCACTCCCTTTTTGCAGTTGATTCTAGACTGTTTTTAGTAAGAAACAAGCAAGCCCTACTTGCCCTTGCGATCTTTATCAGGCCGGCTGGCCGTCAACGGGTATTTTTTGTCGAGGTGCGGGTCGTAAATGTTTAACTGCACCAATCTTCTGGAGATGCCAAATAACATCCAGCCGCAGGCCCAAAGGATGCTGGCCAGTTGGCTCCAGCCATTGTCAAAGCCCAGGTAGGCAGCCAAGACCATCATGACAACAATGAAGATCATGTCGTAAGCACGTTTAAACAGACGGTACTCTTCGCGCCGGCGTTGCAGCTGATACTGCAATTGGTCGTTAGCCTCCTGTACTCTGTCGTCTTTTTTATTTTCTTGAGCAAAAAGGTCGCCCACTTCGACGTTAAGCGCACCAGCAATTAAATTTAAGCTTTCAATACTAGCGTCCTCCCCCAGCTTCTAGGCGCTGAATGGTTCTAACAGAAACACGGGCCTTTTCGGCAAGCTGCTCTTGGGACACGTGCTTTTGGGTTCGTAAATTCTTAATGTTATTTGCAGTCATTGTTTTTACCTCCTGACTTGGCCCTGATCATAGTAAAAATGACCCGCCATGACCACGACAGACAGCCGCCAGTTACCCGCCAGTGATCCTATTGCCTGGGCAATCACTTAAACTAGTATTAAGGATAGCAAAAAAGCTGCCTCGCGGAGACAGCCTTTATTTAGCAAATAATAATTTTTACAGCTTAATTTTCTTTACGACGCTTGTCGCTAGCAACTAAGCCAAACAGTGACATCATCATAAGGCCCAAGGCTGCCCAAATGCTGTCGTGGCTGGCTTGTTTAGCAGGTTGTGCTGCAGTTGCCACAGTCTTGCCTGACTGTGCTTGCCGTGCCGTGACAGGAGTAACGAAACTTGTCTGTGTAGTTTGCGTTGGCGTAGTTGTTGGCACTTCGTGTGTCTCAGTTTCTTCAGTTGACGGCTCAGTACTTGGTTTTTCTGGAATGTCCGGCGTCTGATCATCTGGAGTTTGTGGCACATTATCGTCAGTATTCGGCTTGTCTGGAATATCTGGTGTCTTGCCTGGGTTAGTCGGTTTGTCGCTTGGTGTTGATGGTTTGTCGCCAGGGTTTGTTGGTTTATCACCTGGGTTAGTTGGCTTGTCACCTGGGTTAGACGGTTGATCTTCGCCTTTTGCATAAACAAAAGTGACGTTATAAGCAAATGGGTTGTATTGGCCTTTAGTTGCGCCATAAGTCTTGACCAAATGGTAGCCAGAAATCTTGGCTGGCGTAGCTGTCCATTCACCCTTTGAGTACCAGTGGTTTGCCGGATCAACACCATGGTTTGCTTGGGCAGGGTTATCTGGGTTGCCATATAAAACAACCGGTCCTTGCAGCTCTTTGCCATCTTCATCAATGAAGCTGACCGTCACGTTCTTGTTTGGCACTAAGTCAACGAACTGGCCGCTTTCGTTATAGTTGAAATAGCTTTTGTTGGTGTGATAGTTGACATTGCCGACGTAAGTAAAGCCTTGGTTGACGTACTTTTTAATCATCCGGTTGTAGACGCCCTCAACATCAACATTCTTTTCCTCATAAGTATAGCCAGCATGAATAGGCAAATTGTTGACGTCTCTTTCGTCGCTTATTTTCCAGTCAGTACCAAAAAATTCACCATACTGCGGGCCGTATGAGTGCGACTCCTGTGGATTGGCGTTGTCCATTACTTTCTTATATCTGAAAGTAACAACTTGATAATTTGGATCGTGGGGATCTGTTTGAGCGTTATCGTAGGTGCCCACATAATCTTTATCACCAACTAGTTCATAGCCAGGAATCTCAATTCCCTCTGCTTTAAATTGGGATTTTTCAGGAGCAGTCTTATCGGTATTATGTGGGTCACTGGCAGCACGACTACCAGAAGAAGAATTGGCGCTAGGGATGAAAGTTGAGGCCAAAACTGTGCCATCAGCTTCATCAACATATTTCACTAGCACTGTTGAAATTGGTGCATAATCTAACTCAACAGTGATGTCCTCGCCTTTACCTCTAGCAATATTGCCCTCCATATGGAAGTATTGATCCAAAACCTGTGGATTCAACAGTTTATACCCGGCCGGGGCAATGCCCAGGTAGGCAATAACGTCATTGCCTCTAAACATTGAAGAATAGGTCCCGCGGCTGATCACATAATCGTTGGTGCGTAATTTACCACCCGTGCCAACATCTTTAAAGGTAATCATGACTTTAAAAGGCTGATCAGAATCTGGTTCTTCTGACTTCTTCTCAGTCTTTTTTTCTGCAATTTTGGCGACAGGCTTAGCTGCATCTTTCTTGGCTACTGGCGCAGCCTTAACTGGCTGCTCGCTAGTTTGCTTGTCAGCTGGTGCTGTTTTTGCAGGTTCTACAGTTGCTGGCTTTTCTGCTTCAGAGCTAGTTGGCTGAGCAGTTTTGTTTTCAGCTGCTGGTGCGGCCGCATCCTTGTTTTCGATGACAGGTGTTTGCACCTCTTCAGTTTTAGCAGCTGGCGTGCTACCACTAGCTGCTTGCACCTGTGTCGTACTCAAAGCAGTAAAGCTAATTCCCAATAAAACTGACGCTAAACCAATATTCAGTTTACGCAAAGCAAAGCGTTGACTTTTTTGCGCGTTAGCTTTCAGTTGTTCCTGAACATTCCTGCGTGACAACATTTGTTTTCCCTCCTGCCAGGCACACAAATAACGAAGCGATTAGGCTTCGCATTTTTGGTGTCTCTGGCTAAACTCAAATGACAGATTCGTGAATTATTATTAATTTCCTCAGCTATATAAATAACACTATACGTGAACATTTTGCAACCCCCTTTCAGACCGTCAGCGTCATTCTTCAATTGAAGAAAATCCGCCAGCCGCCATATAGTGCGGCTTGTAGAGTTCAAAAATTTTTCAGAAAAATCTTTTTAACATTTGCAGGACAACTGTAAAATTTCGAAAATAACAATTTATTTACTTTTAAAAAACAAAAAAAGTGCTTTTCAGCAAAATTAATTGTCCAAAAGCGTTTTATTGGTTAGTCGTTAAACAACCGTGGCGTTTAGCCTTTAAAAGTCAAAATCTCGTTTGTGGCCACCCGGTGAGAACGAAAAGCATTGACTGCATTGTTCGTATCTTCGTAGCCCAGAGCAATCCCAATGCCCAAAATTTCATCAGGTGTGATCCCCAAAATTTTCCGCACCGAGTCGGGATACTTCACAAGCTCATAGGCCGCCAAAGAAGAAATGCCTTTGCCCTCTGCGGCTAGCATAAGCGTTTGGCCAAAAGCACCTAAATCGTAAACCGACCATAACGGCGTCTTTTTCGGAATCGTTAAATAGCAAA
The DNA here is from genome assembly GCA_040773345.1 of Lactobacillus sp. Classification (GTDB taxonomy): domain Bacteria; phylum Bacillota; class Bacilli; order Lactobacillales; family Lactobacillaceae; genus Lactobacillus. The sequence goes on from JAXGWL010000009.1 coordinate 7,024, forward strand.
CAGCTGGCGCGTCAAACAAAGCCGTTTCGACTTCGTCATGATTACGGTCGGCTGCTTGCCACATGTTGCTGCTGTCTGCCGACTGTCTCGCCATATTGGCCCGCGGAAAAGCGGCCCAGTCTTGACGGTGCATGGTCAGCCAATCCGGATTGGACTTTTTGCCTGCTTGTACGTTAGCTAAATGCTGCTTTTTTAAGGCGGCCAAGGTTTTGCCCGTAGCTACGTAAACGCGCCACGGCTGGGAATCAACCCAGGACGGTGCCTGCTGCGCCAGTGTAATAATTTCTTGCACAATTGCTTTTTTAACTGGCTTATCTGCCAGGAAAAGACGCGTGGCATGTCTTTTTTTAATTGCTTCTTCTACATCCATTATTGACCCCTCCGCGTTCTATAAATTAAGCTGACCTTTATTGCAGCTTAAGCTGACCTTTATTGCAGCTGCGATTGCCGTCATGAGTGCAGTCACACCACTGATGACGAGCAGCGAGTTGCTAGCAAAACTCAGACCAGAGCCGACCAACAGCAAGACAAAAAGCAATAGCTGCTGTAACGGTTGCAAATTACCGCTGGCGTTATGGTTATAACGCTGGGCCAACATGAGACCGACATAAAACAAGAACAACCCTAGGTAGAGGTAGCTGACCGCAAAAGAAATGGTTTGCAGTCTTTTCACCGATAAACTGCAAGGCCACGGTAACCAAGATCAAACCAAATAAAATGAAGTAGTGCAGGTAGATCAGCAAGTTGCCCGTTTCACCGCGGCGCTTGTTTTCAATTAGCCGGTCAAATTCGCTAATGTAGCTGAAAAAGAGGCAAGCGACAATGACGAAAATCAAAATTGAGACCCCAGACAACTTGCTTGGCGCAAAGTAGTCGGCCACGCCGATGATCGTTTCACCAAAGACGATGATGATCAACAGGGTCAGTCGTTCCAGCAAGTGTGAAAAAATAACCGGGTGCTGGCGCGTGTATTTACCGGTGAAGCCGGGCAAAAGCCAGCTAATTAACAGCCCTAAAATAGCCACCTAGCGGGCCCAAACGGTATTGCTCAAACCACCGATTAAAAAAGTGACCGTGCGCAAAGCTAAAATCCCTGTAAAGGCCGCACTGATCTTTTTATCGACAGCGCTCTTCGTGCGTAAATAAACCAGCAGGTACTGACACATTAAGGTCAAAGATAATAAGCCCGCCGCAAAAAAGAGCTGCATGAAATTGGCAACACTAATTGCCCGAAAGGCATTAATCATGTAGAGCAAGATCATCATATCAAGAAAGTAAAAGCAAATGTCGCGCCAATTGCCACGCCCATAACGGTTGGTAAAGACCGCCTGGATCATCCGGGAATTGATAAAGATGACGATCACCAGTGCGAAGACGACAAAAGAATTGACCGTGACCACGCCGTGATGAACTTCAGAAATCAGCTCGGTGGCCTGCGAAATCATGTAGGCGAAAACCAGGTCATAGAAGAGTTCGATCATCGAAACTCTTTTTTCTAATTGTTCAGCCATAACTAACTCCCCTAAAAAAAGATAGTTCCAGTTTAGCATTTCCCGGGCAATGAACAGAAGCCCAAATAAAAAAAGCCTGCTTGCTTTTGCAGCAAGCAGACCAGGTCTACTTAAAATCGCAGCTCACCAAGTGATCATTGATCAAGCCCACCGCCTCTAAATACGAATACACGGTGACTGGTCCCATAAACTTAAAGCCCCGCTTTTTCAGGCCTTTGGCAATCTGCGTTGATAACGTGGTTTTAGCTGGCAAATCGGCCATCGTCTGGGGATGATTGACGATAGGCTTGGCCACATAATTTTGTAAAAAGCCCGCTAGCGTCTCGCCCTTTTGGTGCATTTGCTCAACCACGCGGGCATTGTTGATTGCTGCCTTGATCTTTAAGCGGTTGCGAATGATCCCCTGGTTTTGCATTAAGCAAGCAAAATCTTTGCTGTCAAAATGGGCAATTTCGGCCGGGTCAAAAGCGGCAAAAGCCTTGCTAAAATTGCTTCTTCTGTGCAAAATGGTCTGCCAAGACAAACCAGCTTGAAAACTTTCCAAAACAAGCATTTCAAACAAATATTTTTCGTCTAAATTAAGCTTGCCCCATTCCTGATCATGGTATTGCTGGTAAAGCGGGTCGGTCAGCCCCGGCCAAGCACATCTGTTAACTGGCATCATTTTGCCTCCTGTTTTCTATAATATAATGATCGTAATGTTTTAAGTCTAATGACAAGGAGCGCGGCTATGAAAAAAATAACTTATGCATCCCCACTAAGGCCAATGATCATGTTGACAGACGACAAGGCCTTGTACGGTCTGTGGTTTGCTGATCAAAAGTACTGTGGTGGCCATTTTGACCTCAACGCTTTTGATAACGGCTACACTGCCCAAAGTAAAAAGGTCATTGCCTGGCTGGACCAGTACTTTGCCGGGCAAGCTCCCAGCATTAGTGGCATTAACTTGGCACCACAGGCTACCTCTTTTCAAAAAGCAGTCTACCATGAGCTCTTACAAATACCTTTTGGCCAAACGACGACTTACAAGGCCCTAGCTGCTAAGGTCAACAGTTCGCCCCGCGCCATTGGTAACGCCATCGCTCGCAACCAGATTTTACTAATTATCCCCTGCCACCGCGTGCTGGGCGCGAATGGTGCCTTGACCGGCTACGCTGGTGGGCTCGAGCGTAAACAGGCCTTGTTAAAATTAGAAGGCTCCTTTCATTAATAAACTACGCAAAAAAGCCCTGACTTTTTCTAAGCCAGGACATTTTTTATTTTTTCACGAGAAAGTCTAACAGCTGGGCCAAAATATCCTTGTTCTCCGCCGGCACGCCATGCGCGATGATCTCCGCTGGTGTCTGGTGCAATGCATTGTTTTCTAGCGGGTAATTGCAGTCGTTGATGGCAATTTCCCGCACGTTGTCAGGCAAAGGTTCAAAGTGGAACTGCAGGCCCAACACATTGTCACCATACAAGAAGCCTTGGTTTTTGACTAGGTCGCTACTAAACAGCAATTGGGCGCCCTGCGGGATCTCAAACATGTCCTGGTGCCAGTGTAGAACCGTCATCTGGTCAGGCAAATCAGGAATCACATCCGACTGATGGTAAACTGGCGCCCAGCCGACCTCCTTGTGCGGAGCAGCTTTGACCTCAGCGCCCAGGACTTTCGCAATTTGCTGGGCACCTAAACAAGCACCAAACAGCGGCTTGCCCAGGTCTAACATTTCTTTGATCAGCTGGCGTTCTTTAGACAGCCAAGGCAACGGGTCGTTAGGATTCATTGGCCCGCCTAAAATGGCCAGCAGGTCGGTCTTGGCCGCCTTAGGCAAAACGCTAAATTGGTCGGGGTGGTAAACATACATTTCATAGCCGCGAGCGTGGGCCCAGGTTTGAATAGCGCCAGGGCCTTCGTTGGAGGTGTGTTGTAAAACATTAATACGCATAGTTAGTCTCCTTTTTTATGACTTTCCTTTTTAAGTCAGTATATCCTATCCGTAATTGACTCACATGCTATAGCTTTGCTAGATTTAAAAGTTCGAGGGAGTAGCAGGCAAGTCAACATAAATTTTGCCAACTTTTTCTGATCAACAGCCTGGCGCTAGGCGTCGCCTCGGCCATGGCCTCGTTTTTGGGTGGCAAAGTTTTAATCATTATCGGTCTCGAAATTTTTATTACGGGTTTATAAGACCCCTCTAACTATAACTACGCAAAAAAAGCCGTCTTTGTTTTTGAAAAAACAAAGTTTTTAAGTGGGTTACAGTCGATTTTTTTATCAGAGTTGCTGTATAAAGATATATTCAATGACATATTGATGTTATAATATATTTGCAAAAGATGATCGTTGGATGTGCATAAGATGTCACCAACGCAAAAGCTCTCCGGTGATGCGATACAACTACCGAAGAGCTTTTTTTAGGCAATTTTTACTTTCTTAAACCATTCCTGGACGAACTGCTCAGCCAAAGAATGCGGCATGATCGTTGCTAACACCTGGTCCACAGGCACCCAGGCGTAGCTATCGATTTCAGAATTTGGTCGCACATTTTCACTTGCCGCTACGGCCGCATAGTTGTGCATTAAGACCTCGTAGGGCTGGTAGTAAGCGTTGTCGTTATAGCTAAAAGAAGTGAGCCTTAAACTGGTTTCCTCTTTGACTTCGCGTTTCAGTGCCTGCTCGGCATTTTCGCCAGGGTTGATGTAGCCCGCCAGCAAAATATGCTGCGGCTGGCCATACTGCTGCAGCAGCAACACCTTGGTCTTGTCCGGGTTAAAAATAATGGCCGAGATCGCGCTCGAAAACTTGGGGAAACGAAATTCCTGGCAGCGTGGGCAGTAAGGCACA